>NZ_JBSGDY010000114.1:0-20575 GCF_053602615.1 Micromonospora sp. NPDC004336 | reverse complement strand
GACGACTTACTTTTTTTTGGGGTTTTTGTGGTTTTTGAATCGTGGTACTAACCCACACGCACCCCTCCGGGCCCCACGGGGGGGGGCCCGGGGCGCCCCCCCCCCGCCCCCACCCGCTTCACGTCGGTGTCGCCGACCTCAGTCGGCCAGCTCCCGCGACTCGGTGCCCTCGAAGACGACGATCTCGGTGAGGCGCAGCCTCAGCCGCTCCCGCAGCTGGTCGGGCGCGGTCTCGTTGCCGCAGCAGCGGGCGACCAGCGCCTTCACCTCCTGCTCGATGCCGTACTCGCGCAGGCACGGCCCGCACTCGTCGAGGTGGTGCCGGATCAGCGTCCGCCGCTCCTCCGCGCACTCCAGGTCCAGGTAGAGGTAGACCTCGGCGAGGACCTCGCGGCAGTCCGTCTCGTGCGGATCTCCACAGCTCACGTCACACCTCCCGGCCGGCCGCAGCGGTTGAGCCCTTCTTCGACGACGCGGCGCTGAAGCCCCGCTCCGCGGCGTACTGCTCCAGCAGCTTGCGCAGATTACGTCGACCCCGGTGCAACCGCGACATCACCGTGCCGATCGGCGTGCCCATGATGTCGGCGACCTCCTTGTAGGAGAAGCCCTCGACGTCGGTCAGGTAGACGGCCAGGCGGAACTCCTCCGGCAGCTGCTGGAGTGCCTCCTTGACGTCGCTGTCCGGCAGCCGGTCCAGCGCCTCGGTCTCGGCGGAGCGCAGCCCGCTGGAGGTGTGCGACTCGGCCTCGGCGAGCTGCCAGTCGGTGATCTCGTCGGTCGGCGCCTGGATGGGCTGGCGCTGCCGCTTGCGGTAGGTGTTGATGTAGGTGTTGGTCAGGATCCGGTAGAGCCAGGCCTTCAGGTTCGTGCCCTGCTCGAACTGGTGGAAGGCGGCGTACGCCTTCAGGTAGGTCTCCTGGACCAGGTCCTCGGCATCCGCCGGGTTGCGGGTCATCCGCAGCCCGGCAGCGTAGAGCTGATCGACGAAGGGCATCGCGTCCCGCTCGAAGCGGGCCCTGCGCTCGTCCGTCTTCTCGGTGGTCAACCGCACATCCCCTCGCGTCGGATGCTTTCCCGCCGAGGATACGCGCACCGGCCTGCCCACAGATTCACTTCCGGCGGGTGTGCTCGCGCTCACCGCGGTCACGCCGACCGGCGGCACCGTCGCGGGCCAGTCCGGAGCGTCCAGCAACTGCCGCAGCTGCCGCGCCCCCCGCTCGTCCCGTTCCCGGGCCTGCGTCTCGATCGGCACCCGGTCACCCCCCTCGCCAGAAATGTCTTCCGGGGGGTGCAACGCCCACGGAGGGGCGGGGCATTCCGGCCGCGTCTCCCGTTCCTGGTCCCGGCCCCGACGGGGAGCCGGCGCTGGGACCAGGAAGGGCCTGGGAGGACCGGCGCCGCCGCCCGGACCGGGCATCCGGCGCCATCCGATGCAACGACCCGCCGCTGCCGCCGGAAACGGCCGCGCCGGACCGCCGCACCGCGCGCCGCCCCGCCGTCCGTCCGTGCGGCGGGGCCGTCAGGCCCGCGTCCAGCCCTGCCCGCGCAGCCAGTCGCGTACGACCCCGGCCGTGCCGGCCGGGTCCGCCCGCAGGTCGTGCCGCTCCCCCGGACGGGTCACCACCCGCACCCCGGGCCCCGGGTCCGGCACCCCGAAGGGGTCGCGGTCGCCGTTGACCACGAGGGTCGGCACGCCGGTGTCGAGCTCCGCCGCCCGCGACCGCTCGGGGCGGCCCGGCGGGTGCAGCGGGAACGCGAGCGCGACCACGCCAGCCGCCTCGACCGCCCGCGCGGTCCGGCAGGCCACCCGCGCGCCGCTGGAGCGCCCGCCCACCACCAGCGGTACGCCGGGATGCCGCCGCCGCAGCACGGCGAGCACGGCCGCCCACGCCTCGTCGAGGTGCCCGGCCGGCGCCGGCGCGCGCCGGCCCGCGACCCGGTAGGGCTGCGTCACCCGGGCCACCACCAGGCCGGCGCCGACCGCCGCGTCGCGTAGGGCACACAGGTCCGGGGCGCCCACGCCGCCACCCGCGCCGTGGCCGAGCGCCAGCAGCGCCGTCGCCGGCCCCTGCGGCAGGTCCGTGTCGACCCGGGCGGGCCCGCGCGGCGTGAGGATCTCGTCGTCCTGGGGCATCAGCCCATTCTGCGAGGTGCGGGGCACGACGGGCAGCCGGCCCGCCGACGTGGCGGGCCGGCTGAGACCGGTCGGTCCTTCCGTCTGCCGCCCCCGGCCCGAGCACGGTCGCGGAGCGCGTCGCGCCGGTCCGGTGTGACCGGCGCGGGGTGGGTCCACCACCCCCGCCCGTCCGGGCGACGGTCAGCTCAGCGGCACCAGCGTGAGCAGTCGGTCCCGGACCGGCGGACCCGCCTCGTCGGCGGCGTCCGGATCCGGTTGCACCTCGTCACGCCAGGCGACCAGCATCGCCCGCCGCTCGCGCGGGGTCGTGCCGCCCCAGACGCCGTGGCAGTCGCCCACGTCCAATGCCCAGGCGAGGCAGGAGCCCTGCACATCGCAACTTCGACACAGCGCGACGGCCGCGTCGGCCGGCTCGTTCGGCGCCGGAAAGAATGTTTCCGGGTCAACATTCTGGCAGGTTCCTCTGGTCCGCCACGCCTCGTCATGTCGCCGCTCCCGCAACGCCCGCAGCAGTCGCGGATCTCGTCGTGCGGCGGCCACCTCGTGCGGGCGGGGCATACGTGCCCGTGTCATCCACCCACCTCCCCCGTGGGACCGGAAAGATCGGTGGACGTCGTTCGCCCCGTGCGAATCGCCGCCCACTACCGGCGCTGTGTTCTATCGCACTTCCGGACACGGAGACAAGACTCTACGGCGAATATGGGTAAACAATCGGGCGACGTTTCACCCGCAACTCTGGCAAATCACACCCGACAATGCGCTGCCGCTGTCAGAAGAGCGTCATTTCCTGCTCGGCCGCCGCGACCCGGTCCACCGGCACGCGGGTGGTCAGCTCCGGCCCGTCGTTGCGCACGTCGCCCACCGCCGGCCCCACCGGGCGGATCTCCAGCCCGGCCAGCCAGTCGGGCGGCGGCGGCGCCAGCAGCTCCGCCGGCTCCCCCGCCGACGCCAGCCACGCCCCCCACCGGCCCTCGGGCAGCAGCAACGGCATGCGGTCGTGCACCTCGGCCAGCTCGCCCAGGGCGGCCGTGGTGAGCACGCTGCACGTCAGCAGCGGCCCGCCCGGGCCCTCCCAGACCGACCAGATGCCGGCGAAGGCGAGCACCGAACCGTCCAGCGGGGTCATGTAGTAGGGCTGCTTGCGCCCGTCGGGCGAGCGGACCCACTCGTACCAGCCGTCGGCCGGGACGAGGCAGCGGCGGCGGGCGAAGGCCCCCGCGTACGCCCGGCTGGTGGCGACCGTCTCGGCGCGGGCGTTGATCATGCGGGCGGCGCCGGCGGGCGACCGGGACCAGGCCGGCACCAGCCCCCAGCGCCCCAGGGACAGCGCGCGGTGCCCCTCCCGGTTGACCCGCACCAGCGGCACCGGGTCGGTGGGCGCGACGTTGTGGTCGGGGCCGAGCCGGCCGTCGGTCTCGTCGAGGGACTCGAACAGCGCGCTCAGGTCGCCGGCGCTCCGGGTCGTCGCATACCTCCCGCACATGCCGCACACGCTAACCCGGCGGGCGTCGCCCGGCTGTCCCGCTGGCCGGGAGCGCGGACGGTGGCCGGCGTCATCGTCCCGCGGACACGGCAGAATGTAGCCGTGGGGAACCTGACCGCGACCCGGCCGCCGCAGCCGTGGACCGCCCCGACCGCCTCCGACCCGGTCTCGGCCACGCTGCGCCTGCCCGGTTCCAAGTCGATGACCGCCCGCGCCCTCGTGCTCAGCGCCCTGGCCAGCGGCCCCTCGACGCTGGCCGGGCCGCTGCGCGCCCGGGACACGGAGCTGATGGCCGCCGGGCTGCGCGCGCTCGGCGCGCACATGTCGATCAGCGACGACGAGCGCTGGCTGGTCCGGCCGCACCCGCTGGTCGGCCCCGCCCACGTCGACGTCGGCCTGGCCGGCACCGTGATGCGCTTCGTCCCGCCCGTGGCCGGGCTGGCCGACGGGCGGATCACCTTCGACGGCGATCCGCAGGCCCGCACCCGGCCGCTCGGCCCGCTGATCGGCGCGCTGCGCTCCCTCGGCGTACGCGTGGACACCCCCGCCACCGGCAGCCTGCCGTTGACCGTGCTCGGCGCCGGGCGGGTGGCCGGCGGCGAGGTGGTGATCGACGCCTCGGCCTCCAGCCAGCTCGTCTCCGGGCTGCTGCTGGCCGCCCCGCGCTTCGACCGGGGCGTGGTGGTCCGGCACGAAGGCCCGCCGGTGCCCTCGGCGCCACACCTGCGGATGACGGTGCAGATGCTGCGGGCCGCCGGCGCGGCGGTCGACGACGGCACGCCCGACGTGTGGGTGGTCGAGCCGGGCCCGCTGACCGGGCGCGGCTGGGAGATCGAGCCGGACCTCTCGGGCGCGGTGCCGTTCTTCGCCGCCGCCCTGGTCACCGGCGGCGAGGTGACCCTCCAGGGCTGGCCGCACAGCAGCGCCCAGCCCGTCGAGCAGCTCCGCGCGCTGCTGCAGCGGATGGGCGGCGAGGTGACGCTCACCACCGCCGGGCTGACCGTCCGGGGCACCGGCACGGTGCACGGGCTGACGGCCGACCTGTCCGACGTCAGCGAGCTGACGCCGGCGCTGACCGCGCTGGCGATGCTGGCCGACTCGCCGTCGGTGTTCACCGGCGTCGGCCACATCCGGGGCCACGAGACCGACCGGCTGGGCGCGCTGGCGCGGGAGTTCGCCGCGCTCGGCGCGGACATCACCGAATCCCCCGACGGGCTGGAGATCCGGCCCCGGCCGCTGCGCGGCGGGGTCTTCGAGACCTACCACGACCACCGGATGGCGCACGCCGCCGCGGTGGCCGGCCTGGCCGTGCCGGGCATCGAGCTGAGCGACGTGGCGTGCACCTCGAAGACCATGCCCGAGTTTCCGGCACTATGGTCGGCGATGGTGACCGGCAAGAGCTGACACGACGGGGGGCGGGTCCTGGCGACCAGAAGGCGGGAGTACGACGAGGACGACGTCCGGGTCCGGCCCGGGAAGTCGTCGCGCCCGCGTACCCGCACCCGGCCCCGGCACTCCGACGCGGTGGACGGGTTCGTGATCGCCGTCGACCGGGGTCGCTACACCTGCGTGCCGCCCGACGCCGGGCCGGACGCGCCCCCGATCACCGCCATGCGGGCCCGTGAGCTGGGGCGCAAGTCGGTGGTGGTGGGCGACCGCGTCGGCCTGGTCGGGGACACCTCGGGGGCGGCCGGGGCGCTGGCCCGGATCGTCCGGATCGCCGAGCGGACGTCCGTGCTGCGGCGCACCGCCGACGACGACGAGACCACCGCCGAGGGGCGGCTGGAGCGGGTGGTCGTCGCCAACGCCGACCAGCTGGTGATCGTCAGCGCGCTGGCCGACCCGCCGCCGCGCACCGGGTTCATCGACCGCTGCCTGGTGGCCGCGTACGACGCCGGAATCGAGCCGCTGCTCTGCCTCACCAAGGCCGACCTGGCCGGCCCCGAGGCGGTGCTCGGCTACTACGCCGAGCTGGAGCTGCCGTACGTGCTGATCCGCCCCGACTCCGACCTCGACGCCCTGCGCGACCTGCTCACCGGGCGGGTCTCGGTCATGGTGGGGCACTCCGGGGTGGGCAAGTCGACGCTTGTCAACCGGCTCGTGCCGGACGCCGCCCGGGCGGTCGGCACGGTCAGCGCGATCGGCCGGGGCCGGCACACCTCCACGAGCGCGGTGGCGCTGCGCCTGCCCCGGCTGCCCGGCGACCCGCCGCACGGCGCCGCCGGCTGGATCGTCGACACCCCGGGCGTACGCAGCTTCGGGCTCGCGCACGTCTCCGCGGACAGCCTGCTGCACGGCTTCCCCGACCTGGTCGAGGGGACGGTCGACTGTCCCGCCAACTGCCCGCACACGCCCGACGAGACCGCCTGTGGGCTGGACGCCTGGGTCGCCGCAGGCAAGGCCGACCCGCGCCGGCTGGCCTCGTACCGCCGGCTGCTGGCCTCCCGGTCGGGCGAGGGCGACGCGCGGGAGCCCGACCAGCGGAATCCCGGCGTGCGCGAGGAGTGAGCTTGCGAGCCCCGCAGGCGCACGCGAAGAGCCGGCACGGCGACCCGCTCGCGGGGTCCTGAGCCGGTCGCCGCTACCGTTTGCGGCATGCCCGGGTACGCCGACGACATCGCCCTCGCCCACCTGCTCGCGGACGCCGCCGACGCCGTCGCCACGGCCCGGTTCCGCGCGCTCGACCTGCGGGTCGAGGCGAAACCCGACCTGACCCCGGTCTCCGACGCGGACACCGCGGTGGAGCGGGAGATCCGCGCGCTGCTGGCCACGCACCGCCCGGCCGACGGGCTGCTCGGCGAGGAGTACGGCGAGCAGCCGGCCAGCGGCCCGGACGGCCGGCGTTGGGTGGTCGACCCGATCGACGGCACGAAGAACTTCATCCGTGGCGTGCCGGTGTGGGCCACCCTGATCGCGCTGCTGGAGGGGGACCGCCCGGTCGTCGGGCTGGTCTCCGCCCCGGCGCTGGGCCGCCGCTGGTGGGGCGCGCTGGGCGCGGGCGCGTACGCGGGGCCCGACGCCGCGAGCGGCGCGCCGATCCGGGTCTCCGGGGTCCGGGACCTCGCGGACGCCAGCTTCTGCTACTCGTCCCTGACCGGCTGGGAGGCCGCCGGCCGGCTGGACGCGATGCTCCAGCTCATGCGGGACACCTGGCGCAGCCGGGCGTACGGCGACTTCTACGGCTACATGCTGCTGGCCGAGGGCGCGCTGGACGTGATGGTGGAGCCGGAGCTGTCGCTGTGGGACGTCGCCGCGCTGGTGCCGATCGTCACCGAGGCGGGCGGGACGTTCACCGACCTGGCCGGCCGGCCGGCCCCCTCGGGCGACGCCGGCACGGAGAACAGCGCCGTGGCCAGCAACGGCGCGCTGCACGCCGACATCCTCGCCCGGCTGGGTCGGCCCACCGAGCACTGACCTCCGGCAGCCTCTATCCTCGCCAGGTGGTCTCCTCCGGCTGGTGCTTCCTCGCGGCGATGATCATCGCGTACGGCGTCGCGAACCTGCTCCAGTCGGTCGCCGCCGCCCGTACCACCGTGCACCACACCTTCGACCCGGGCCTGCTGCTGCGGCTCGCCGGGCACCGCACCTACCTGGTCGGGCTGGGCTGCCAGGTGGCCGGGTTCGTGCTGGCCTTCCTGGCCCGCCGGGACCTGCCGCTCTTCCTGGTGCAGTCCAGCGTCGCGGCCGGGCTCGGGGTGACCGCCCTGCTCGGCGTGCTGGTGCTCAAGTGGCGGTTGCCGGCGGCCGAGGTGGCCCTGCTGGTGCTGCTCTTCGCGGGCATCTCCGCGCTGGTGCTCTCCGCCCGGCCCGCGCAGTCCAAGCCGCTCGGCACCGCCGGCATGATCGTCCTGGCGGTGGTGCTCGTCGTGATCGGGGCGGTCGGCTTCTTCGCCGTACGCCTGCACGGGGCGCCCGGCTCGGTGGCGCTCGGCTCGCTGGCCGGGCTGGCGTTCTCCGCCGCCGCCGTGGCCGCCCGGCCGCTGGCCTCGGCGCCGACGGCCGAGGAGTTCGTCCGGCACCCGCTGCTCTACCTGCTGATCGCGCACTCGATCGTCGGCCAGCTCCTGCTCGGCCTGGCCATGCAGCGCGGCTCGACCACGGCCGCCGTGGCCGCGATGGACGCCGCCGGGGCGGTGCCCGCGGCGATCGTCGGCCTGCTGCTGCTCAACGACAAGATCTGGCCCGGCCGGGAGTGGCTCGCCGCGACCGGCTTCCTGGTCACCCTCGCCTCGGTCATCGGCCTCACCCGGTACGCCGAACCCCAGCACCACCACGCGGTGGCCGGGGAGCGGAAGCCGGCCATGGTGACCGTCGGCTCCCCCGGCCGCCCGACGTGAGGACCGTGGCCGGGCGGGCCGCCGACGCTGGGCGAGCCGCCGGCACGGGACGCGCCGCCGGCACGGGTCGCGCCGCCCGGCGGGCCGCCGCTCAGGCCGCCTCGACCGGCTTGCGGCGGCGCACCACCCGCTCGTAGAGGCGCTCCAGCGCGCCCGCCGTCCGTTCCCAGGTGTAGCTGCACCGCACCCGGTCCACGGCGGCGTGCCCGTACGCGAAGCGCCCCGCGTTGTCGGCGAGCAGCCGGCGCAGGGTCACGCCGAGGGTGCGCACGTCGCCCGGCGGCACCAGCCGCCCGGTCACCTCGTCGACCACCGCGTCGGCGATCCCGCCCATGGCGTAGCCGACCACCGGCACGCCGCAGGCCATCGCCTCCAGCGACACGCGCCCGGCCGACGAGTAGTGCGGGGTGCAGGCCACCACGTCCGCCGAGCGGTACCAGGTGGCCATCTGCTCGTGCGGCACCGCGCCGACCAGCTTCACCTGGTCGGCCACGCCGTTCCGCTCGGCCAGCTCGCGCAGCCGGCGGGCCTCGGCGTGGCCGGCGAGCTGCTCGGCGGGCGGGCCGCCGGCGATCACCAGCTCGGCGTCGCCGACCAGCCGCATGGCCCGGATCAGGTCCTCCTGGCCGTGCCCGGGCGACAGCCCGCCGACGGAGAGGATCCGGGCCCGCTGGTCGCGGGGGGCGGCCTCGCCGTCGGGGTGGAACTGCTCGGTGTCGACGCCCGCCGGCACCATCGCCACCGAGGCGCGCTGCAACCCCATCCGGGTCAGCTCGTCCACCTCGTCGTTGCACTGGGCGACCGCGATGTCCACCGCCCGGGTCAACGCCCGCTCCAGCGGGATGCGCTCGCCCGGGCCGTCGTACTGCCCGCCGAGGTGGCGCAGCTGCTCGACACCGAGGGAGTGGAACGTCTGCACCACCGGGATGTCGGTCTCCCGCACCGCGTGCGCCGCGGCCAGCCCGCCGATCCAGTAGTGCCCGTGCACCACCTCGGGCTGCCACTCGCCCGTCCACCGGTCCGCCAGCCAGGCGCCGAACTCGGACACGTACGGGACCAGCTCGGCGGTGGGGATCGGGGCGGCCGGGCCGACGGGCACCCGCTCCACCCGGTAGCCGTCGACCGTGGCCGTCTCCGGCAGGTCGGGGTCGTCGCGGCGCTCGTACACCCGGACGTCGTGGCCCCGCGCGGCCAGTTCCGTGGCGACCCTGGCGATGTGCTGGTGGGTGCCGACGGTCGGGGCGTCGGCACGCCTGGGCGGGCCGGCGTGCGCGCAGACGAGGCCGACGCGCATGGGTCACCTCCATGCGATCTTCTCAAGCGGTGGTCCTCGGTCAGAGGGTCCCATTAACCAGACTCCCGCAAGCCGAAACCTGGCAGATCGGGAAGAGCCCGGCGGGTGCTTGCCCGACGGCAAGCGCTACCCCCTCCGCCGGTCACCGCCCCCGCACCGACGGTTATCCGTCCGATTTCGGCCGCATGACCCCCGCCAGCGGGGGTACGGGCTGACAATGCCTCTCACCCGCAGCCTCGCCGACGCCACAGTGGTGATCACCGGTGCCTCCAGCGGGATCGGCACGGCCACGGCGTACGCCCTCGCCCGGCGCGGCACCGCCGTGGTGCTGGCCGCCCGCAGCGAGCCCGCCCTGCACCAGGTGGCGCAGCGGTGCCGCGAGCTGGGCGGGCGCGCGCTGGTCGTGCCGACCGACGTGACCGACCCGGCGGCGGTGGAACGACTCGCCGCCCGCGCCGTCGCCGAGTTCGGCCGGATCGACGGCTGGGTCAACAACGCCGCCGTCAGCGCGGTCGGGCTCTTCGACGAGATCCCCGTGGCCGAGTTCCGCCGGGTGCTGGAGGTGAACCTGCTCGGCGCCGCGTACGGCACCCGGGCCGCGCTGCCCCACCTGGGCGCGGCGGGCGGCGGGGTGCTGGTCAACAACGCCTCCGTGCTGGCCGAGGTGGCGATGCCCTACCAGTCGGCGTACAACGCCACCAAGCACGGCATCCGCGGCCTCGCCGACACGGTCCGTCAGGAGCTGCGGGTCACCGGGCGCGGCAACATCTCGATCTGCACGGTGCTGCCGGCCACCATCGACACCCCGTTCTTCGGGCACGCCGCCAACCACAGCGGGCGGGAACTGACGCCGCCGCCCCCGGTCTACCCGCCCGAGGTGGTCGCGGAGACGATCGTCCGGATGCTGCGCCGGCCGCGCCGCGAGGCGTACGCCGGCGGGGCCGCCCGACTGATCGGCCTCCAGTGGCGGCTCGCCCCGGCGCTGGCCGAGCGGGTCCTCGGCTGGTACGCCCACCGCACCCAGTTCGGGCCCACCCCGCGGCTGGACAGCACCGGCAACGTCTTCCACGCCGACGCGGCGGCCCAGCGTGAGGGCGGCTGGCACGGCCGGCGGCGGCAGCTGGTGCGGATGACCGCCGCCTTCGGGCTGGCGGCGGCGGGCACGGCAGTCGGGACGGTGGCCGCCATGGCCCGCCGCACGCGGACGGACCGCTGATGCGCCGGGCCGGGCAGACCGGTGCGGGACCCGGCCCGGGAAGGCAGAATGGGACGATCATGCCGACCGACGTGCGCTGCCGGGTGGAGACCGACCGGTCCTCCGGGGTGGTCCGGCTGACCGGCGTGCTCGACCAACCCGAGGTCCGCACCGTCCGTGATGGGCTGCTCGCCCGGCTCTGCGACCGGCCCGGCCCGGTGGTGGCCGACGTGACCGACCTGCGGATGACCGACCCCGCGGCCCGGGACGTCTTCGCCGGGGTCCGCCGGGAGGTCCGCGACTGGCCCGCCGCCGACCTGCTGCTCTGCGACCCGACCGGCACCGTGCAGGGGGTCCCCGCCTGGCCGACCCTGGACGGGGCGATGGCCGGGCTGGCCGCCGCGCCGATGGCCGCCGTGGTCGACGCCGAGTTCCCGCCCGCCGTGGAGGCCGCCCGGCAGGCCCGCCAACTGGTCACCGACGGCTGCCGCCGCTGGGGCCTGGACGAGCTGGCCGAGCCGGGCTGCATCGCGGTCACCGAGCTGGTGGGCAACGTGGTCGCCCACGCGCGGACCCCGATGACCGTGCGGCTGGCCCCCCGGGACAGCACCCTGCACCTCGCGGTGCGCGACCACTCGTCGCGGCAGCCGGCCTTCACCGGGCCGGCGCCGCTGGACACCGTCGGCGGGCGCGGCCTGCTGCTGATCGACACCGTGGCCCGCCGCTGGGGCAGCAGCGTGGTGCCGGACGGCAAGGTCGTCTGGTGCGTCCTGCACGCCGCCGACGGCTGACCGCCGCCCGGGTCCTCCCCGTACGTCCCGGGAAGCGGTGCTTCCGCCCGGATGGCCGCGCCCGGCACCGGTTACGCCGGGAGGGCAGTGGGTAGTGGTCAGCCATGCGCGACGACGAGTACCCGACCCCCGTGTCCGACCCCGAGGCGGAGGGCCTGCCCGACACCGCCGACGACGACTCGACCGCCAACGACGACGTCCTGACCGGGCGCGAGGCGGACGGCCCGGAGCCGGCGCAGCTGCCGGGCGACCGGACGCCGGTGGCGGTGGACCGGTACGGGACCACCGCCGAGGAACAGCTCGACGGCGAGTCGCTCGACTACAAGCTCGACCGGGAGCAGTACGAGCGCCCCGCCGACGACCCGCTGGCCGGCCCCGTCGACCCGGACATCGCCGCCGAGGCCGACAGCGAGGAGGCCGCGGCGCAGGCCCAGCTCGACGCGGACGTGATCGACCCGGGACCCACCTCGGACCCGAACTCGCCGGTCTCCCTCTACGACCACGGCAAGCTCGGCAGCGTCGCCGACGGCCAGGTCGGCCGGCTCGTCGAACCGGACGAGGGGGCGCACACCGACCAGGAGACCGACTCGGTCGCGTACGACGCCGGCTCGGCCGGTGGCGGGGCGAGCGCCGAGGAGCTGGCCATCCACGAGACCCGGCCGCCGCACTCGGTCTGAGCAAGCCCGCGACGCCGCCGGCCCGCGCGCCACGCACCCCGCCCGGGCCGGCGGCGTCAGTCGTCCAGGCCGCGCTCGATCGCGTACCGGGTCAGCTCGACCCGGTTGTGCAGCTGGAGCTTGCCCAGCGTGTTCTGCACGTGGTTCTGCACCGTGCGGTGGGACAGCCCGAGCCGGTCGGCGATCTGCTTGTAGGACATGCCCTTGGCCACGAGCCGCAGCACCTCGGTCTCCCGGTCGGTGAGGCGGGGCGCCGGGCCGGCGGCGGAGTCCCGACCGGCCGTCGCGGCGGCCCCCGCCGGGGCGGCGGCCAGCCGGCGGTACTCGCCGAGGACCAGCCCCGCCAGGCCCGGCGTGAAGACCGGTTCCCCCGCCGCCGTCCGGCGCACCGCGTCCAGGAACTCGGCGGGGGCGGCGGACTTCAGCAGGTAGCCCGTGGCGCCCGCCTTCACCGCGTCCAGCACGCTCTGCTGCTCGCCGCTGGCCGACAGCATCAGCACCCGGACCTGCGGCAGCGCGGCGCGGAGCCCCCGGATCACCTCCACCCCGGAGACGTCCGGCAGTTGCAGGTCGAGCACCACCACGTCGGGCCGGGTGGCCGCGGCGACCCGGACGGCCTGCCGCCCCTCGCCGCTGGTGGCGACGACGACGTGGCCGGCCTCGGTGAGGTCCCGGGCCACCCCCTCCCGCCACATCGGGTGGTCGTCGACCACCATCACGCGTACGCCGCTCATGGTCTCCCCTCCGTCACGCCGGCCGGGGCACCGACGGTCCCCGGCCTCACCGTGCCGCCTCTCTCGGTACGGTCAGCTCCACCTCCGTGCCGGCACCCGGCGCGGAGGTGATCCGCACCGTGCCACCCAGGTCGGCGAGGCGACCCCGGATGGACCGGGCGACGCCGAGCCGGCCCTCGGCGGCGGCCTCGTCCAGCCGGCCGTCCGGGAACCCCGGCCCCTCGTCGCGGACCGAGACGGTCACCGTCGCCCCCTCGTCCTCGATCAGCACCCAGGCCCGCCCGTCCGCGTGCCGGGCGACGTTGTCCAGCGCGGCGGCGGTCGCCGCGGCCAGTTCGCGGGCCGCTGCGGCGGGCAACGACACCGGGGTGGCCGGCGCGGAGAGCGAGACCGTCGCGGACGCGTACCGGCCGACCAGCGCGCGCAGGTCCACCGGGCCACTCTCGGTGCCGGCGCCGGCCGGCGCGGCCCCGGCGATCAGGGCGCGCAGCGCCGCCTCCTGCTCCCCGGCGAGCCGGGCCAGCTCGCCGGCCTCGCCGTCCAGGTGGGCGCCGCGCCGCTGCACCAGGGCGAGCACCTGGAGGACGCCGTCGTGGATGTCCCGGGCCAGCCGCTCCCGCTCCCGGGTGGCCGCCTCCAGCTCGACCGCCCGGTGCAGCCGCTCCTCGGCGGTCACGGCCAGCCGGGCGACGTGCCCGACGACCACCCCGGCGAGCAGCAGCAGGATCACCCCGGTGAGCGAGGACTGGCCGATCCGCTCCCGGGTGGCCAGGTCCGCCGCGCCGAGCACCAGCGCGGCCACCGTGCCCCGCCGCCGCCCGCCCGAGACGGCCCAGGCCAGCACCGGGCCGGCCAGCCAGGCCACCGCCAGGGTGGGCACGCCGGAGGCGAGCGCCTCTCGCCCGACCACCCACGGATTGACCAGCAGGATGCCGAGGACCACCGCGAGGTCCGCGGCCAGCAGCGGCCAGCCCCGCCGGGCCGGACGGGCGTAGCCGACGGCGGTCACGCCGGTCCAGGCCGCCATCAACAGGACCAGGCCGCCGGCCGCGAGCGGGTGCGCGTACCGGTCGAAGTGGCGCAGGACCAGCACGCAGACGTACGCCAGGGAGGCCACCCGGAACACGGCGATAGCCCGCCAGAGCGGGACCTCGAAACCACCGGGCGGCGTCGGCACGGTCGTCACGATGCCACAGCCCTCCCGGGGACCCGTAGGCCGTCGGATGCACGGCGGGAAACGCTGACGTACGGTGGAAATGCCGCAAAAAATCCTGCGATCCACTGTCGGGACGGGGCCATGACGAATGCAGAACCCCCGGCACCGCGTACGGTTGTGCCCATCGAACCTTCCCTCCTGATCGCCGAGGCCTTCGAACAGGCCCAGGTGACCGAGCTGCGACACTCGGTCACCTCCTGCGCGCACGCCTCCGGGCTGACCGGGCAGCGGCTGGACGACTTCGTGCTGGCGGTCAACGAGCTGATCACGAACGCGGTCCGGCACGGCGGCGGTCGGGGCTGGCTGCGGCTGTGGCGGCAGCCGGAGCGGCTCGTCTGCGAGGTCTCCGACCACGGGCGGGGCATCAGCACGCAACGGCTGGGCGACCGGAGCCGCCCCGCACCGGACACGGCCGGCGGCTGGGGGCTCTGGCTGGCCCGGGAGCTGAGCGACGCCATGGAGGTCGACACCGGCGCCGCCGGCACCACCGTACGCATCAGCGCCACCGTCGCCACCCCAGAACACATCGGCCGCCACCGCCGCGACTAACCCCCGCCCGCCGCCGCCACCCCACCCCCTTCCCTTCCCTCGCCGCACCCGCGGTCCTCGCCGCCGCGCTCCCGAGCCCCACCGCCGCGCTCCCCGACCCCCGCCCGCCGCCGCCCGCGACCCCCACCGCGGCGATCTTGCACTTTCGGCCCCCGAATTGGGCGCTTTGCCTCATTCGCCGGGGCAGAAAGTGCAAGATCGCGGGCGCGACGGGGGCGGGCGGGGGGCGAGGGCGAGGGTGGGGAGGGTGGGGTGGGTCAGGCGAAGAGGGTGCTGACGGACTCGCCGTTGTGGATGCGACGCATCGCTTCGGCCAGCGCCGGTGCGACGGAGAGGATCTCCAGCTTCGGCACCCGCTTGTCGGCCGGGATCGGCACCGTGTTGGTGCAGACGATCTCCAGCACGCCCTTCTGCTCGCTGAGCCGCCGCAGCGCGTCACTGGAGAAGAGGCCGTGCGTGCAGGCCAGCCGGATCGAGCGGACCTTCAGCTCACGCAGGTGCTCCATCAGCTCGATCACCGTGCTGCCCTTGGCGATCTCGTCGTCGAGCACGATCACGTCCCGGTCCGCCACGTCGCCGATCACCGCACTGATCTTGACCCGGTCGTCGCTGAACCGCTGCTTGGCCCCGGCGGCCACCGGGGTGCCGAGCCGGCGGGCGAACGCCGCCGCCTCCTTGGCGTTGCCCAGGTCCGGCGAGACCACGACGGTGTTGCTGAGGTCGTAGCGGGCGAAGTGCTCGGCCAGCTCGCGCAGCGCGTGCAGGTGGTCGACCGGCACGCTGAAGAAGCCGTGCACCTGGGGCGAGTGCAGAGTCATCGCCAGCACGCGGTCCGCGCCCGCCGAGGTGAGCAGGTCGGCCACGAGCCGCCCGCCGATGGAGATGCGCGGCGCGTCCTTCTTGTCGGAGCGGGCGTACGCGTAGTGCGGCAGCACCACGGTGATCCGGCCGGCCGAGGCGCCCCGGGCCGCGTCGATCATGAGCAGCAGCTCGACCAGGTGCTCCTGCACGGGCGGTACCAACGGCTGGATCAGGAAGACGTCCCGCTCCCGGCAGTTGGCCTGCAACTGGACTTCCAGGCAGTCGTTGGCGAACCGGGACACCCGCACCGGGTGCAGGGGCACCCCGAGGTGGGCGCAGATCTCGGCGGCGAGTTCGGGATGGGCGGTTCCACTGAAGACGGCGATGTCGCGCACGTTCACACATCGTACGGACGCCGCCCCGGCCCGCCCCCGACCGGGGCCGGGACCACCGGACCGGGCGCGGCCGGTCGGCGGGGCGCCCCGGCTGCGGGTACGGTGCTGCCGTGACCCCCCAGTACGTCGCCGCCATCGACCAGGGCACCACCTCCTCCCGGTGCATCGTCTTCGACCGCGCCGGGGAGATCGTCTCCGTGGCGCAGCGGGAGCACCGGCAGATCTTCCCCAGGCCCGGCTGGGTGGAGCACGACGCCGAGGAGATCTGGCAGAACGTGGAGCTGGTGGTGCGGGAGGCGCTGCGGTCCGCCGGCACCGACGCCGCCGGGCTGGCCGCCGTGGGCATCACCAACCAGCGGGAGACCACGCTCGTCTGGGACCGGGCGACCGGCCGGCCGGTCGCCAACGCCATCGTCTGGCAGGACACCCGGACCGGCCCGCTGCTGCGCGAGCTGGAGCAGGCGTACGGCGAGGAGCTGTTCCGCACCCGCACCGGCCTGCCGCTGGCCACCTACTTCGCGGGGCCGAAGCTGCGCTGGCTGCTGGAGCACGTCGACGGGCTGCGTGGGCGCGCCGAGGCCGGCGAGGTGCTCTTCGGCACGATGGACAGCTGGCTGATCTGGAAGCTGACCGGGCGGCACGTGACCGACGTGACCAACGCCAGCCGCACCCTGCTGATGGACCTGACCACCCTCGACTGGAGCCCGGAGCTGCTCGACGCGATGGGCGTGCCGGCGGCGATGCTGCCGGAGATCCGCAGCTCTGCCGAGGTCTACGGGGAGGCGACCGGGGTGCTGGCCGGGGTGCCGGTGGCCAGCGCGCTCGGCGACCAGCAGGCGGCCCTGTTCGGGCAGACCTGCTTCCAGCCGGGCGAGGCGAAGTGCACCTACGGCACGGGCAGCTTCCTGCTGCTCAACACCGGTGCCAGCCCGGTCCCCTCCACCCACGGCCTGCTCACCACTGTCGCCTACCGCATCGACGGCCAGCCCGCCGCGTACGCCCTGGAGGGCGCGATCGCGGTCACCGGCTCCCTGGTGCAGTGGCTGCGCGACAACCTCGGGCTGATCTCCACCGCCCCCGAGGTGGAGGAGCTGGCCCGCACCGTCGACGACAACGGCGGCTGCTACGTCGTGCCGGCCTTCTCCGGGCTGTTCGCCCCGCACTGGCGCAGCGACGCGCGGGGGGTGATCGCCGGGCTGACCGGCTACATCACGAAGGGGCACCTGGCCCGGGCGGTGCTTGAGGCGTCGGCCTGGCAGACCCGCGAGGTGGTCGACGCGATGAACGCCGACTCCGACGTGGCGCTGCGCCGGCTGCGGGTCGACGGCGGGATGACGGCGAACGGGCTGCTGATGCAGTTCCTCGCCGACGTGCTCGACGTGCCGGTGGTCCGCAGCCGGATCACCGAGACGACCTGCCTCGGTGCCGCGTACGCGGCCGGCCTCGCGGTCGGCTTCTGGCCGGACCTGGCGACGCTACGCGCCCAGTGGCGCTCCGACGCGCAGTGGGAGCCGGCCATGGATCCGGCGCACCGGGACCGGGAGCTGCGCAACTGGCGCAAGGCCGTGCAGCGCACCCTCGACTGGGTCGACTGAGCGCGCTCAGTCGAACAGGGGGCGCGTCCGAGGTACCCCTCGGGCCGGCTCAGCTGCGCCACCCGCGCCCACCGCACGTACGCCCACGAAAAGTCCGTGGGGCGGCCGAGGCGCTGCACCGGTCGGGAGATCAGCCCCAGCGGTTGCCGGTGAGCTTCTCGTAGACGTCGACGTAGCGGGCCCGGGTCGCCTCGACCACCTCGGCCGGCACCTCGGGCGCCGGGGCCTGCTTGTCCCAGCCGCTCTCCACCGCCCAGTCCCGGACATACTGCTTGTCGTAGGAGAACTGCGCCCGGCCCGGCTGGTACGACTCCGCCGGCCAGAACCGGGACGAGTCGGAGGTGAGCAGCTCGTCGCCGACCGTCAGGGTGCCGTCGGCCGCCCAGCCCAGCTCGATCTTGGTGTCGGCGACCAGGATGCCCCGGTCGGCGGCCAGCTCGGCGCCCCGGCGGTAGACGTCGATGGTGATCTGCCGCAGCCGCTCGGCGGTCTCGGCGCCGACCTTGTCCACCACCTCGGCGAAGGTGATCGGCTCGTCGTGCTCCCCCACCGGCGCCTTGGTCGAGGGGGTGAAGATGGGCTCGGGCAGGATGGACGCCTCGACCAGGCCGCGCGGCAGCTCCACGCCGGAGACCGCGCCGGTGCGCTGGTATTCCTTCAGGCCGCCGCCGGTCAGGTAGCCCCGGGCGACGCACTCCACGGGGACCATCTCCAGCCGCCGGCAGCGGATCGCCCGGCCCGCGAACTCCGCCGGCACGTCGGTGGCCGAGACGACGTGGTTCGGCACCAGGTCGGAGAGCTGCTCGAACCACCACAGGGACAGCGCGGTGAGCAACTTGCCCTTGTCGGGGATCGGCGTCGGCAGCACCACGTCGTAGATCGAGATGCGGTCGGAGGCGACCAGGATCAGGTCGTCGCCGTCGGCGTAGACGTCCCGGACCTTGCCCGAGTGCAGAAGTTCCACGCGGCCTATTACACCAGGCGACCTGCGTGCGGCCGGCGGCGGTGGCGGACGGCGTCGATGCGTACGCCCGCGGGCGCGGCGGTGTGGCCGGACGGACGTTGACACCTCCCGCGCCGCCTGCGTGAATGGTCCGGCCGCGTCCGCCCCCGTCCGCCAGGAGTCTCCGTGTCCGCCGCCCGTTGCCCGCTGCCCTCCGCCGGGGCGGACCCGGGCCGGCGGCGGGTGCTCGCCGCGCTGCTCGGGGCGCCGGTGCTCGCGGCCGGCGGGCTCACCGGGTGCAGCGAGGAGCAGGCGGCGCCGGAGGAGACCGGCCCGATCGAGTTGTCGGTCTTCTGGTACGGCGGGGCGAAGCGCGCCGAGCTCACCGAGCGGGCGCTGCGGCTCTACACCGACCGCAACCCCCGCGTCGGCTTCCGGATCACCTGGCAGGGCGTCGACGGCTACCACGACCGGCTCGCCACCCAGGCGGCGGGCGGCAACGTGCCGGACCTGATCCAGCTCGACGACGGCATGCTGGCCGAGTACGCCCGGCGCGAGATCGTCCTCGACCTCAGCGAGTACGTCGCCGACCACCGGCTCGACCTGCGCACCCTGCCCCCGGGCCTGCTCCGCTACGGGCAGGTCGACGGGCGCACGATGGGCGTCGCCGCGGGGCAGACGGCCGCCGCGCTGGTGCTCAACCGCACCCTGCTGCGCCGGCTGGGCGTGCCGGAACCGGACGCCGGGATCTCCTGGCCCGGGTACGTCGCCTGGGCGCGGCGGGTCACCCGGGCCAGCGACGGGCGGGTGGCCGGCACGATGGACGCGTCCGGCGACTACCGCGCGTTCTGGCACTGGCTGCGCGGCCAGGGCGGCGAGCTCTACCGGGGCCGGCAGCTCGGGTTCGACGCCGAGGCGCTGGTCGACTGGTTCGAGCTGTGGCGGGACGCCCGGTCCGACCGGGCCACCCCGAGCGCCGCCCTGGTCGATCAGGCCGACGGCGACGCGCCCGCCCGGCAGTTGGTGGTCACCGGCGCCACGGCCGCCTCCTTCGCCTGGTCGCACCAGCTCCCGGAGTTGCAGCGGCTCACCGACGCCGAACTCGGCCTGGCCGCCCTGCCCGGCCCGTTGGCGGCGCAGTGGGCGCGGGCGTCGATGTACTGGGCGGGCTTCCACGGCACCCGGCACCCCGCCGTGGTGGCCGACGTGATCAACTTCCTCACCGGCAACGGCGAGGCGGGCGCCGTGCTCGGCCACGAACGCGGACTCAACCCCAGCCTCGCCGTCCGCCGCTACGCCGAGGGCACCATCACCGATCCGGCGCAGAAACGCGCGGCGGCGTTCGGTGCCGCGCTGGCCGACCGGCTCGGGCCGGCGCCCGGCCCGCCGCCGCAGGGCCACCCGCGCGTGCGCGCGCTGCTGCTGGAGGCCGCCGAGACCGTCCGCAGCGGGGCGGCCGGCACCTGGGCGGCGACGTCGCGCTTCATGGCCCGGGCGGAGGCCGCGCTCGCCGGGTGACCGCCGTCCCCCGGGCGGGGTCGGGGGTCGGGCTACCGGCTCAGCGCGGCGGGCCGCCGCGGCGGTTGCGCATCATCCGCAGGATCAGGAAGACGATCGCCGCCACCACGGCCAGGCAGCAGAGCAGGCTCAGGAATCCGAAGCCGCCGCCGCGCCGCCGCCGGGCGGCCTCCACGACCAGCTCACCCGTGCCGGTGGACGCCCAGGCCGCGACGGGCACGAACACCGACAGCACGACCGCACCGAGGACGGCACTGAGCCGGCCCCACCACTTTCCGAAAGACATACAGACATCCTCGCCGACAACCGCAACCCCGGCACGTCGGTCGGCCGGGAACGCGCCGTCGGGTCGCCCGTCGCGGGGGCCGGAGATGCCGAAAGACCCCGGAGAAGATCTCCGGGGTCTTTCGCGTGAGTAGCGGGGACAGGATTTGAACCTGCGACCTCTGGGTTATGAGCCCAGCGAGCTACCGAGCTGCTCCACCCCGCGTCGGCTCGTTTACTCTATCGCATCCCCCGGCCGGATGATCAGCGGGACCCCCGATCCCACCCCGATCGCCCGCCTGACCAGCTCGGACCGCCGGCAACGGACCGACTCCGCCCGGCCCGCCGACGCCGCTCGACCCGGGCTCGACCCGCCGACGCCGCCCGACCCCCGGCTCCGCCAAGCCCGCCGACTCCGCCCGGCCCCCAGGCTCGACCCGATCCGCCGGCTCCGCCCGGCCCGCCGGCCCGGACAACGCTCCCGCCGACGGGCACCGGGAGCACGGACGGTCGCCGGAAACGCGGAACGGCCCCGAGGCGATCCTCGGGGCCGTTCCGACGTGGTAGCGGGGACAGGATTTTTACCAGCGTCCTGTGGGGTTTTTTGCCCTCGTGCTAACGATCTGCTCCACCCCCCCTCGGCTCG
>NZ_JBSGDY010000113.1:0-20657 GCF_053602615.1 Micromonospora sp. NPDC004336 | reverse complement strand
GCGCCCCTGCGCGGCGGCCTGCGCCGGGTCGATGCGCGGCTTGCTGGTGCTGCGGCAGGGCGCCTGCGGCCCGACGTAGAGCGGGAAGAACCGCCAGCCCGCCGCCGCCTGGGTGGTCACCCAGTCCCGGGTCAGGTTCGGCTGCGCGCAGGCCCGGCCGTTCCCCCCGATGTAGATGCCCACCGCCCGGTACGGCGAGGCCAGCCACGCCTTCATCGAGGCGTTCGACGGCGCGGTGCAGGTGTCGAAGCCCAGGCCGGTGAACGTGCCGGGGTGCGGCCCGGTGTAGCCGGCGGCCCGCGCGGGAGCCGTGGCGCCGGTCAGGGCGACGCCGACGGTGAGCACGGCGGCCGACGCGGCGGCGAGGGCCCGACGGGCGGCAGGGCGCAGCCCGGCGGGCGGGGCGAGATGGAGCGTCACGAGTCCCCGATCTTCGGTCGTGGATGGCCGGCGGGCGGACGCGAACGCGTCTCTCGCTCGACACCGGCACGCCGATTCTGCCGGGGGCCCCGTCCCTTGTCGAGAGGGCCATCGCACCCGGGGCGCCGGACCCGCCGACGGCGGCCGGGCCGCCCGACGGTGGGCGGACCCGCCTGCGGCGGCCGGACCCGCCGACGGTGGGCGGGCCCGGCCGGGCCGCTCAGAGCAGCGGCGTCATCGCCCCGAATCCGGTGCCGAGCCGGATCGGCGACGCCCAGCCGGCGCCGAGCCAGCGGTACTGGTAGACGTAGCCGCTCGAATTCTGCACGGCGACCATGTCCGGCCGGCCGTCCCGGTCGAAGTCGCCGAGCTGGACGAGGTCGCGCATCGTGTTCCAGCCGGAGCCGATCTGGGTGCGGGTGTTGGGCGCGCCGGCCCGGCCCGGGTAGAGGAAGAGGTAGCCGGTGCTCTTCTCCCGCGCGACCACGTCGGGGTAGCCGTCGTTGTTGAAGTCGCCGCCGGCGTTCAGCTCGTCCACCGAGTTCCAGCCGGAGCCCAGCAGCACCCGGCTGGTGAACGCGCCGCCACCCGTGCCGGGGTAGAGGTAGAGGGCACCGGTGGAGCTCTGCACCGCCAGCAGGTCCTGGTAGCCGTCGCGGTTGTAGTCGCCGATCGGGGTGATCTCCCGGACGCTGTTCCAACCCGCGCCCAGGTTGATCCGGCCGCTGATCCCCGAGCCGGTGCCCGGGTAGAGCCACAGGTGGCCGGTCGCCTTCTCGCGGGCGATGACGTCCTCGCCGCCGGAGCGGTCGAAGTTGCCGGCCCGGATGATCACGTCCATGCCGTTCCAGCCGGCGCCCAGCGTGATCCGGCCGCTCAGGGTGGTGCCGTTGCCGCCGTAGACGTGCACCTGGCCGGTGGCCGGGTCGCGGTAGCCCAGGTCCGACCAGCCGTTGCCGGTGAAGTCGCCGAACCGGGTGGCCGGCAGCGGGGCGACGTCGAGGTAGTCGCCGTCGATGTTGATGGTGACCCCGCCCCACGTCTCGTCGTGCGGGCCCACGTGCTGCTTCATCCGGCGCTTCGGCGCCCAGTAGCCGGCGGGGATGCCCGGGTCGGAGACCGTCGCCACGTCGTCCCAGCGGGCGAAGTCGAGGTAGTCCGGCCGCACGTAGCCGGGGGTGTCGTAGGCGGCGACCTGGTCGGCGACGCCGCGGGCCATGCTGCTGTAGAAGCCGGAGAGGTAGCCCTGGTCGTGCAGCCGGGCGGTCCACGCGCTCATGAAGGTGAGGACCGCGGTGGTGCAGGCGGCGTCGCCGCCGTCGTAGTCCTCCATGTCGTAGAAGAGGACGCTCTCCCGGGGCAGGCCGAGCTCCACCGCGCGCGCCACGGCGTCGTCGGCCTCGGCGCGGCCCTGCGCCGCCGCCTGGGCCGGGTCGATGCGCGGCCCGCTGGTCGGCAGGCAGGGCGCCTGGAGGCCGACGTACATCGGGACGAGGTGCCAGCCCGCCGCCGTCTGGGCGGCCACCCAGTCGGCGGTGAGGGCGGGCTGGGCGCAGCCACGGTTGGCGCCGCCGAAGTAGATGACGACGGCCCGGTACGGCGAGTGGTCCCGCCACGCCTGCATCTGCGCGCCGGTGGGCGCGGTGCAGGCGTCGAAGCCGAGGCCGGTGTAGGTGCCGGGCTGCGGCCCGACGGCGGCGAGGGCGGGGCCGGTCACGGCCGTCAGCGCGAGGCCGGCACCGAGGACGGTGGCGGCGGCGCCGGCCAGGGTCCGGCGGGCGGCCCGACGCAGCCCGGCCGGCGAGATTGTGGATTTCACGATTCCCCGATCTGTCCCGTGGGTCGGACGGCCGGCAGGTGGAGCGGCACGTCCCTCGCGCTGCGCCGGCCCGCTGATTCTGACCACAGTCGACGGCTCCTGTCGAGGTGGTGGCCGGCATCGAACGGGCCGGAGTGTCGCGCGGGCGCGCCGGCAGTGGGCTCAGACCGGGTCGGGCTCGAACAACTCGGTCAGCCAGCCGGGCACCGCGGACGCGTATCGCGCCCGGGCCGGGTCGCGGGTGACGAGGGCCCGACGCCAGGACAGCGCGCGGCTGACCCGGGTGACGCGGACGGCCAGCCGGGCCGCCTCCCGCAGCGTCGCCCGGTCGTGCCGGTCCGACCACGGCTCCAGGTACGCGTCGCGCAGTCGCGCCAGCGCCGGATCGCCGGCCGGCAGCTCGAAGGCGTCGGCGACCGAGTTCAGCGTGACCAGCAGGGTGCCGAACGGGTGCGCGACCGAGGCGTCTCCCCAGTCGAAGAAGCGGTGCCCGTCGTCGCCGGCGAAGACGTTGCCGTCGTGCAGGTCGTCGTGCTGGACGCTGGGCGCGACGCCGGAGTCGGCAAGCCGCCGGCACTGCTCGGCGAAGGTGTCCCGATGGGCGCGCAGCCGCCCGTACGCCTCGACGTCGAGCCCGTCCGCCGCACCCAGCAGCAGCGACTCCCGGTCGTCGAGCAGCGCCTCGAACAGCTCCGGCAGCGCCTCCGGCCGGTGGTCGGGCACCCCGAGCGCGAGCAGCTCGCCGGCCCGGGGCGCGACCGCGCGCTGGAGATCGGCGTACTCCGGCAGGACCCGCTCCCAGCGGGTCAGCAGGTCGCGGTCGCCGCCCAGCGCGTCGCGCAGCGAGCGCCCCCCGTCCGGCAGCAGCGACCAGCCGCGCTCGACATTGACCGCGATCGGGTCGAGCACCCGCGCCGGGGCGAGCCGGGCCAGCGCAGCCAGCAGCGCCGCCTCGTGCCGGGTGCCCGGATTGTTCGCCTTGAACCACGCGTCCCCGCCGTCGGTGGGCACCCGCCAGACCAGGGACCAGGGCCGGACCCGGGGCTCGACCGGCCCGACGACCCGCCGGCCGTGCCGGCCGAGCCGGTCGCCGATCCAGCCGAGGGCGGTGTCCCGCCAGTGCGGGTCGGTCCAGTCGGCGTACGGCGTGGCGGCAGCGGTCACGTGGCGGAATCTAGCCCCGCCAGCGGCGCCGGGGCGACACCTTATTCCCCGGCGGCCCGTGGCGGGCGGCGCGCCCCCGGCCGGCCCTGCGAGGGTCGTCGCCGCCGTCGGGGGAAGCGGCTAGCCTTCACCGCCATGCCGGACGCCTCGTTCCTCGCCGCCACCCGCGACTCCTACGACACCATGGCCGCCGACTACACGGAGTGGCTCCGTACGGACATGGACGGCAGGCCCCTCGACCGCGCGTTGCTGGCCGCCTTCGCCGAGCTGGTGCGGGCCGGCGGCAACGGCCCCGTCGCCGACGTCGGCTGCGGGCCCGGCCGGGTCACGATCCTGCTGCACGAACTGGGACTGGACGCGTTCGGCGTCGACCTGTCGCCCGGGATGGTCGCGCTGGCCCGGGCGGCGCACCCGCAGCTGCGGTTCGAGGTGGGCTCGATGCTCGCGCTGGACCTGCCGGACGCCTCCCTCGGCGGGCTGCTCGCCTACTACTCGGTCATCCACGTCCCCTGGGAGCGGCGGCCCGAGGTCTTCGCGGAGTTCCACCGGGTGCTCGCGCCGGGCGGGCAGCTCATGCTCGCCTTCCAGGTCGGCGACGAGTGCCTGCACCTCGACGAGGCCTTCGGCAAGCCGATCTGCGCCGACTGGTACCGGCAGCAGCCGGACGAGGTGGCCGCGCTGCTGCGCGAGGCCGGCTTCGACCTGTGGGCCACGGTCGTGAAGGAGCCCGAGGGCACCGAGAAGACCCCGCAGGGCCACATCGTGGCGCGCAGGCCCGCCGGGGCGTGGCTCCCGCCCCGCAGGCCCGCCGGGGCGTAGCTCCCGCCCCGCAGGCTCGCCGGGGCGTAGCTCCCGCCCCGGCGGCCGGGGGCGTCAGAGCAGCTCGACGATGGTGGCGTTGGCCATGCCGCCGCCCTCGCACATGGTCTGGAGGCCGTAGCGGATGTCGTTGTCCCGCATGTGGGCGAGCATCGTCGTCATGATCCGGGCGCCGGAGGCGCCGAGCGGGTGGCCGAGGGCGATCGCCCCGCCGCGCGGGTTGAGCCGCTCCGCGTCCGCCTCGGTCTCCGCCAGCCAGGCCAGCGGCACCGGGGCGAACGCCTCGTTCACCTCGTACACCCCGATCTCCTCGATGCCCAGCCCCGCGCGGCGCAGCGCCTTGGCGGTGGCCGGGATGGGCGCGGTGAGCATGGTGACCGGGTCGTCGGCGGCGACCACCGCGGTGTGGACGCGGGCCAGCGGGCGCAGCCCGTGCCGGCTGGCCCACTCGCTGGTGGTGACGGCGAGCGCCGCCGCGCCGTCGGAGATCTGCGAGGCGGAGCCGGCGGTGACGACGCCGTCGGCGCGGAACGGGGTGGCCAGCTCGCCGAGCTTCTCCAGCGAGGTGTCCCGCCGGATGCCCTCGTCGGCGGCGAACTTGCCGCCGTCGGCGAGGGCGACCGGCGCGATCTCGGCGTCGAAGGCGCCGGCGTCCTGGGCGGCGGCGGCCTTCTCGTGGCTGGCGAGGGCGAACTCGTCGAGCTGGGCGCGGGAGAAGCGCCAGCGCGCGGCGATCAGCTCGGCTCCGACGCCCTGGTTGAACGGCAGCGGGGCGTCCTCGGCGAAGCCCTCGACGCCCCGGTAGCGGTCGCGCAGCTGGTCGCTGAACGGGGACCCGCCGGCCACGCTGGAGCCCATCGCCACCCGGGTCATCGACTCGACGCCGCCGGCGACGACCAGGTCGGCCTGGCCGGAGAGCACGGTGGCGGCGGCGAAGTGCAGGGCCTGCTGGCTGGAGCCGCACTGCCGGTCGAGCGTGGTGCCGGGCACCGTCTCGGGCCAGCCGGCGGCGAGCACGCCGTTGCGGGCGACGTTCCACGACTGGTCGCCGACCTGGGAGACACAGCCCCAGACCACGTCGTCGACCTGCGCCGGGTCGATGCCCGTGCGCTCGGCGAGGGCGCGCAGCACGTGCGCGGAGAGGTCGACCGGGTGCACGGCGGCCAGGCTGCCCTTGCGCCGCCCGACCGGGGTGCGTACCGCGCCGACGATGACTGCGTCACTCATGACTACTCCCCGGTAACTTCGGCTTCCACCGATCCTACGTCCTCGGCGGGCCGCCGTCCTCCCCCGGGTGCGCTGGCATGCTGGACGGATGCGGCCACACCCGTCCCCGACCGCCCGGCAGTGGCGGGTGCCGGCGAGCGTGCCGGCGCTCAAGCTGGCCGGCGCGGTCGCGCTGCTCGCGCTCGCGCTGCTCCTCGACGAGGGTGACCCCGTCCAGCTCGGGCTGGCGGCGGTCGCGGCCGCCGCGCTGGCCGGCTGGGGGGCGCGCGACCTGGTCGCGCCGGTCCGGCTGGCGGTCGACCAGGAGGGGGTGACCGTCGTCCGGGGCTTCGCGGGTCGCCGCCGGCTGCCCTGGCCGGCGGTCGAACGGGTCACCGTGGACCGCCGCGCCCGGCTGGGCCTGTCCAGCGAGGTGCTGGAGATCGACGCGGGCGAGTCGCTGCACCTGTTCGGCCGCCTCGACCTCGGCGCGGACCCGGCGGAGGTGGCCGAGGCCCTGCGGGAGGCCCGCCCCCGCTGAGCCGCCGGCCGCCGCCCCTCGCGGTTGGGGAGTGACCAGGCCGCCGGCCGGGCCGGCGGCTGCGGCGCGGCGGTCAGCCGGCGAACAGAGCGCCGGTCGCGGCGGTCAGCCGGCGAACAGAGCGCCGGTCGCGGCGGCGGTCAGCCGCCGACGATGGCCGCGGTGCGGACCAGGGCCAGACCGAGCAGCGCCGCCACGACGACCGCGCCGCCGGCGAGCTGCACCAGCGTCCGCCGGGACCGCGGGGCGTACGCGAACACCAGCGCCATCAGCCCGCCGACCACCAGGCCGCCCAGGTGCCCGGGGATCGAGATGCCGGGCACGGTGAACGTGAAGACCAGGTTGATCACCAGGATGGGGAGCACCTGAGAGATGTCCCGCCCCATCTTGCGTTCGATGACCACCAGCGCGGCGAAGAGGCCGAAGATCGACGTGGAGGCGCCGGCGGTGAGCTGGTTCTGCGCGCTGAACAGGTAGGCGGCGACGTTGCCGCCCAGCCCGGCGACGAGATAGAGCGCCGCGAAGCGCAGCGGCCCGAGGCTCGCCTCCAGCGAGCGGCCCAGCACCCACAGCGCCCACATGTTCAGCAGCAGGTGGACCACGCCGTAGTGCAGGAACATCGCGGTGACCAGGCGGTACCACTCGCCCTCGGCGATGCCGCCGACCGTGCCGTCCGGGAAGAGCGCGCCACCGAGCACCGCGCCCCAGTCGGTCAGCGGCGTGCTGCCGCCCATCAGGCCGCCGAAGCCGGAGCCGCCGACCGCCGCGTCCCCGCCCCGGTCGGAGGCGATGGAGAGCACCATCAGCAGCACGTTGAGGGCGATGAACGCCTTGGTGACGTAGCCGTGCCGGCCGGCGGCACCGCCACCGAAGGCGGTGCGCGCCGGCCGCACGCTACGGCGTCCCTCCGCCACGCACTCCGGGCACTGGAACCCGACCGACGCCTCCCGCATGCAGTCCGGGCAGATCGGCCGGTCGCAGCGGGTGCAGCGGACGTAAGTCTCCCGGCCGGGGTGCCGGTAGCAGACCGGGGTGACCGGCGGCGACTCGCTCACCGCGCCCGCCCGCCGACGTGGGCCGCGCGGCCCACCCACCGGTCCCGTCCCTCGGAGCGCTCAGTCATGTCGGCAAAGGTACCTCGCGGGCGCCTCAGGCAGACGTGCGCTCGATCTCGACCCGCTCGATGACGACGTCCTGCAGCGGCCGGTCGTTCGGGCCGGTCGGGGTGTTGGCGATCGCGTCGACGACCTTCGCGGACTGCTCGTCGGCCACCTGGCCGAAGATGGTGTGCCGGTTGTTCAGGTGCGGCGTCGGCGAGACGGTGATGAAGAACTGCGAGCCGTTGGTGCCCGGCCCGGCGTTCGCCATCGCGAGCAGGTAGGGCCGGTCGAAGCGCAGCTCCGGGTGGAACTCGTCACCGAACTTGTAACCCGGGCCACCGCGACCGGTGCCGGTCGGGTCGCCCATCTGGATCATGAAGCCGCTGATCACCCGGTGCGAGATGGTGCCGTCGTAGTACGGCCCGCTGCCCGGCTGGCCCGTACGCGGGTCGGTGTATTCGCGGTTGCCCTCGGCGAGGTCGACGAAGTTCTTGACGGTCTTCGGCGCGTGGTTGCCGAAGAGCTCCAGCCGGATCGGGCCAGCGTTGGTGTGCAAGGTGGCGTAGACAGCCTCGGCCACGGGTACTCCTCACTCGTTGGTCAGTTCCATGCGGATCCTCCCATGTGCCCGATCTGGCAGTGCGGAGGCATCCGAAGGTGGAGGATGACGAAGGAACAACTCCCAGGAGGTGGGACCGTGTTTGGAATCGGGCGGCGTAAGACCCAGGGGCAGCTGGCCAAGGCGGAGCTGAACCAGGGCCTCGGTCACCTGAGGCAGGCCGCGACGTACGCCGCGAAGGGCGCCGGCGCCACCGTCGGCCCGCGCGTCCAGGCGGCCCGGGGCGCCGTCGCGCCGGCGGCCGTCGTGGTGCGCGACCGCGCGTCCAGCGGCTTCGCGTCCACGGTCGCCGCGCTCGCGCCGCTGGCCCTGGCCGTCCGCAAGGCGCAGGCCGAGGCGGCGGGCAAGGCGGTCACCAACCGGAAGGCCGCCGCCGCCAGGCAGAGCGCGATCACCAGGAAGGTCAAGGCGAAGAACATGAAGGCGTCCCGGAAGAAGAACGCCCGCCGCGGCGGGTCCATGATGACCGGTCTCCTCGCGGCCGGCGCGGTGGCCGGCGTCGCCGCGATGGCGATGCGTCGCCGCCGCGAGCAGCAGGAGTGGGCCGAGTACGACCCGACCCGCACGCTGGAGCCGATGCGCGACGAGGTGGAGACCATGGAGATCCGGACCCCGGTGACCGACACCTCGACCGTGGCCGGCGGCCCGGGCGTGGCCGGCGGCCCGACCGGCGCCGGCAGCTCGGCGGTGGCCGGCGGCGACAGCGCCTCCACCACCACCCCCGGCAAGCAGCCGACGGTCCACGCGACCGACAAGGTCCCGTCGGTGGCGGAGGGCGCCAAGGACACCTCGGGCCGTCCGGCGGACGACCTGACCGAGGCGCTGGGCAAGGGCGCGAAGACCAACGGGCGTCGCTGACGCCCGGGGTCCCCGGAAAGCGCCGGCGAAGCGGGTCCACCCGCGCCGCCGGCGCTTCCGCGTCCCCGCCGGGCGGGCGCAAGGTCGGAGCCGTGCCGGCGCGGGTGGGAGGTCGGAGCCGTGCCTGCGCGTGCGGAAGGCCGGAGCCAGTCGGCGCGTGCGGAAGGCCGGCAGCCGGCGGAGCCGACGCGGCGGGAGGTCAGAGCCAGCCGTTGCGGCGGAACCAGCGGTAGAGGGCCAGCGAGATCGCCAGCATGAGGGCGAGCACGACCGGATAGCCGTACGTCATCCTCAGCTCCGGCATGACGTCGAAGTTCATCCCGTAGATGCCGGCGATGGCGGTCCAGACGGCGGCGATGGCGGCCCACGCGGCGATCTTGCGCATGTCGTTGTTCTGGTCGACCGTGACCTGGGCCAGCCGCGCCTGGAGAATGGAGTTGAGCAGGTCGTCGTAGGAGTTGACCTGCTCGACGGTGCGGCTGAGGTGGTCCTGCACGTCGCGGAAGTAGCGCCGGATCTCCTTGGGCACGTCCCGGTTCATCTGCGCGGTGAGCGTCATCAGCGGGCGCTGCAACGGCGACACGGCCCGCTTGAACTCCACCAGCTCCCGCTTCATCTGGTAGATCCGCTGGATCCGACCGGTGGACTGGCGGTCGAACACCTCGGTCTCCAGCGTGTCCAGGTCGTCCTCCAGCCGGTCGGCGACCTCCAGGTAGACGTCCACCACCCGGTCGGTGACCGCGTACGCGACCGCCCACGGGCCGTGGAGCAGCAGGTCCTCCTTCGTCTCCAGGTCGGCCCGGACGGGAGCCAGCCGGCAGGCGTCCCCGTGCCGCACGCTGATCAGGAAGTTCGGGCCGATGAAGAGCATCACCTGGCCGGTCTCGACGACGTCGGAGTTCTCGGTCAGCTCGGCGTGCTCGCAGTAGCGCGCCGTCCGCAGCACCAGGAAGCTGACGTCGCCGAACTGCTCCAGCTTGGGGCGCTGCTGCGCCTTGACCGCGTCCTCGACGGCGAGCTCGTGCAGGCCGTACGTGGCGGCGATGGCGGTCATCTCGGCCAGCTCCGGCTCGTGCAGACCGAGCCAGACGAACGCGTTCTCCTCGCGGCGGGCGGCGTCGAGCGCCTCGGCGTACCGCCAGTCGCCGGGCTGCCGCCGCCCGTCGACGTAGAGGGCGCAGTCGACGACCGCGTCGCGCTGCGGGCCGGCCGGCGCGGGAACCCGCTGGGGACCGTCGGAGTTGAGTCGGCGGGTCATCGCCCGCACGGGCGCCACCCAGTCGCGGGGCCTGAGCACCCGTCCGCCGTTCGGCGAGGCCGTCCGCCCCCGCTGCCCCCGGTCCGTCATCACGCCCCCTTCCCCACGCGCTGCCGCGGCTAGCAGGGTACGCCGCCGCGATCGTCACCGCCGGTGACGATCGACCGGAGGGGTGGCGCCGGGCGGGCCGGGTCGCTTCGGGGGGTGAGGGGACGACACGGCCCACCCGGCGCCCTTTGGGGGCGGGGGTTGTGCTGGTCGCGTCGCTCCGCGTGCCGCCGGCGGGGCCGGGGCGGGCCCGCCGCCGGGCGCGGCGCGGGCCGGCACCGACGGTGAGTTCCGCTACACGTGGTGAGTGACGCTCGCAGCATTGTGGGCCGCCGGCCGCCCGGGCGGGAGACCCGGAACGGCCGGCATCGGCCAACTGTCAGAAATCTGACAGAAATTCAGCCGCGTACGGCCGCCATCGCCTCCGCCAGCCGGCGGACGCCCTCGTCGATCCGGTCGGCGGTCACCGCCGAGTAAGCCAGCCGCAGCGCGTGCCGCCCGCCGTCGACCACGAAGTCGCTGCCCTTCACCACGGCGACCCCGCGCTCGGCGGCCGCCGGGGCGAGCCTGTCGACCTCGACGTCCTCGGGCAGCTCGACCCAGAGGAAGTAGCCGCCGTCCGGCTCCACGAACCGGGCCTCCGGAATGTGCCGGCGCAGCGACTCGGCCAGCACCCGGGCCCGCTCGCCGAGCGCGGCGCGCACGGTCTCGATCGAGCGCTCGATGTCACCCGAGACGCAGAACTGGTGCACGATCGCCTCGGAGACCATGCCGGGCGAGATGTAGAGGCTGGTCGCCTTCCTCGCGATGTCGCCGATCAGGTCCGCCGGGCCGACCAGGTAGCCGACCCGCACGCCCGGGCAGACCGTCTTGGTGAAGCTGGAGGCGTGCACCACCACGCCCCGGGTGTCGAGCGAGAGCATCGACGGCAGCGCCTCGCCCCGGAACCGGATGTCGGCGTACGGGTCGTCCTCGAAGATCGTGAACTCGTACTCGGCGGCGAGGTCGAGCAGCTCCCGGCGCTTCTCCAGGCTGAGCGTCACGCCGGCCGGGTTCTGGTAGTTCGGGATGACGTGCGCGAGCCGGGGACGCACCCCGGACTCCAGCAGCTTGCGCAGCTCGGCGGTGTCGAGCCCGTCCGGCTGGATGGAGACGCCGTGCAGCTCGCTGCCCAACCGCTGGAGGTTGAGCAGGGTCCGGTCGTACGTCGGGCGCTCCACCACCACCGCGTCGCCGGGGCGGACCAGGTGGTCGAAGAGGAACGCGTCGGCCTGCAACGAACCGTTGGTGATCAGCACCTGGTCGGCGGAGACCCCGTGCTTGTCGGCGATCCACTTCCGCAGCGGCAGGTAGCCGACGGAGGTGCCGTACGCCGTCACCCCGGCGGGGTCGGCGTCGAACGCGCGGACGGCGGCGGCCTTGAGCCCCTCGACATCGACGATGTCCAGCGAGGGAGCGCCACGGGCGAAGGAGATCAGCTGCTCGGCGGTCATGGCTGTTCAGCGTACGGAAGGCGACGGGGCGCGCGCGGACGGCACGGCGATGTCCGCATCCTGAGCCACCGGGTCGGGTGACCCGGGTCGGCCGGTCGGCGGCAGATCAGACCGGAAGGCCGAGCGGGTCGTGCTGCGCCTCGCGGGAAAGCCCGTCCACGTGCAGCCCGAGCGCCGCGATGAGCTGCCCCCAGTCGAAGTAGGACCGCCAGGCCGAGATGCGGCCGCGCCGCACCCGCACGACGTCGACCACGTCCCAGCTCACCACCCGGCCGGTCGGCGCGACCGTGCCGAAGGGGGTGTGCAGCACCCCGTTGTGGGTGCCGGTCAGCCGCTGCTCGACGGCCGCGCCCCCGGCGGTCTGCACCGAGCCCAGCCGGTCGACGGACAGGTCGGGAAAGGCGCCGGTCCAGGTGCGCAGCAGGGCGGGCAGCTCGATCGGCCGCACCGTGACGCCGGGCATGGAGTAGAAGGCGTCCGTCGCGTAGAGGTCCGGCAGCCGGGCCACGTCCCGCCGCAGGAGCATCGCGTACTGCTGCTCGACCAGCCGATCCGCGCCGCGCATGAGGACCTCCCCCGCGGGTCGCGGCCCGTCCGCGCCCGCACCGAAGTCCTTACCCCTCGGCCGGGCCGCCACACCCGCGCGGACCGGCGACTCAGCTCGCCCCGGCCATCCGGCTGCCCGCCCAGACCCGCATGATGTCGCGGACGGAGATCACGCCGGCGACCTCGCGCCCGTCGAGCACCACCAGGTGCCGGAAGCCGCCCCGGGCCATCGCCGCCGCCGCCTCCTCCACCGTCCACTCGGGCCCGGCGTAGACCACGTCCCAGGTGAGGTGGGCGCCCGTCCGCTCGACGTCGCAGTCCAGGCCCGCGCCGATGGCGTTGAGCACGTCGCGTTCGGTCATGATGCCGACCCCCTCGGAGTCGGGGTCGATCACGACCGCCGACCCGACACCGCGGGCCGACATCATCCGGGCCGCCTGGCGGAGCGTGTGCTCCGGGCCGACCACGAGAACCTCGCTGGACATCGCTTCCCGAACCTGCATCACGCATCACCCCTGTGGGACGGCGGCACCCGGTAGGAGACATGGTCCGCCCCGGATGTTTCCGGGACAAGACCGGGCGTCGCCGCGACCTGCCGACGCTCGCTACTGTCGTGGCGTGTCCACCGAGCCTCTGCGCTGCGCCGGCGCGCTGATCGTCGACGACGAGGGCCGCCTCTTCGTCCAGCGGCGGTCCGCCGACCGACGCATCTTTCCCAACTGCTGGGACATCGTCGGCGGTCACGTCGAACCGGGCGAGGACGTGGGGGACGCGCTGCACCGCGAGGTGACCGAGGAGACCGGCTGGACCGTGTCGCACGTGCTGGGCCACGTCGGCGACTACCGCTACGTCGCCGACGACGGTCTGGAGCGCGTCGAGAGCGACTGGCTCGTCCGGGTCGACGGCGACCTGACCCGGCCGACCCTGGAGGCCGGCAAGCACACCGAGTTCCGGTGGCTGGCGGCCGACGAGCTCGACCTGCTCGACGAGCACCGCGACGTCAACGACGGCCTGATCCGGCGGATCGCGGAGGAAGCCTTCGCCGCCCTGCGTTCGATAGGTCTGTGAACGACACCGTCGAGCTGGCGCCGCACCGGTTCGCCGGCCTCGTCGCCCCGGCGATCGACCGGGCCTTCGTCGCCGGCATGCTCGCCGGCCGCGACGGCGGCGGCGCGGAGCTGAGCCAGCGGTACGGCGGTCCGGCGGCCACCGGCTTCCTGCTGGAGTTCCGCACCCGGCTCGCCGTTCCGGGCGGGACCGTGGACGAGGCCGGCTTCGCGGCGGTCACCCGCTACCGGGACCCGGTCGAGTGCCGGCGGGCCCTGGACAAGCAGGTGGCGTACGGGATGATCCACCGCGGTCCCGACGGGGAACTCTCCGCCACCGAGCGCGGGCTGGCGTTCCTCGCCGAGATCTGGCAGGTGCACGCCGAGGTGACCGAGGAGCTGTGGGCCGGGCACGACGACCGGGTGCTCCGGCTGGTGGAGGCGTTCGGCCGGGTGCTCGCGTACGCGCTGGTGCTGGCCGAGGAGGAGGACGCCGGCGCCGGGGCCGCGTTCGCCGCGATGGCCCCGCCGCACGAGCCGGACGGCACCCCGCCCGGGGTGCTGCTGCTCAACCGGCTGGGCACGCTGCGTTACCACCGCGCCGACGCGCACGCCGCCGCCTGGACCGCCGCCGGGCACACCGCGGCGAGCGTCGCCGCCCTGCCGCCCGGGCCGGAGCAGCTCGCCATCGAGCTGGAGACCGACCGGCGGGCCGCCGGCCCGTACGCCGTGCTGACCGCCGAGGAGCGGCTGGCGGTGCTGGCGGACCTGGCGGCGCTGCCCGGCTGACCCGGTTGCCCACAGCGGCGCCGTCACGCGGGGCTATCCTCCAGCGGTGACCGGGAGTCGTACGAGGGAGGACGCCGCAATGATCGGGATGGTGCTCGCGGCCGGGGCGGGGCGCCGGCTGCGCCCGTACACCGACACCCTGCCGAAGGCGCTGGTGCCGGTGGACGGTGACACCACCATCCTGGACATCGCGCTGCGCAACCTGGCCGAGGTGGGGCTCACCGAGATCGTGATCGTGGTCGGCTACGCGGCCGACGCCGTGCGCGAGCGGCAGGCCGACCTGGAGAAGCGGTACGGCGTCACCCTCACCCTGGTGCACAACGACAGGGCCGAGGAGTGGAACAACGCGTACTCGCTCTGGCTGGCCCGGGAGCACTTCTCCCGGGGCGTGCTGCTGGTCAACGGCGACACCGTGCACCCGGTGAGCGTGGAGAAGACCCTGCTGGCCGAGCGCGGCCCGGGCATCCTGCTCGCCGTCGACACGATCAAGGCGCTGGCCGAGGAGGAGATGAAGACCACCTTCGACGCGGCCGGCCAGCTCACCCGCATCACCAAGCTGATGGAGCCGGCCGAGGCGTACGGGGAGTACATCGGCGCGACGCTGATCGAGCCACAGGTGGCCGACGCCCTGGCCGACGCCCTGGAGGCGACCTGGCGGCGCGACCCGAACCTATACTACGAGGACGGCTACCAGGAGTTCGCCGACCGCGGCGGCGAGGTGCGGGCGGCCCCGATCGGCGACGTCTCCTGGGTCGAGGTCGACAACCACGCCGACCTGGCCCGGGCGCGGGAGATCGCGTGCCGCTACTAGCCCGTACGGTCAACACCCCACTCGCGATCGAGGTCCGGCGGGGGGCGGTGGCCGACCTGGGTCCGCTCCTGGCCGACCGGCGGATCTCCGCCGGCGGGGACGTGGCCGTGGTGGTGGGGCCCGGGCAGGGCGAGCGGATCGTCGAGCTGTGCCGGCCGAGCCTGGGCTCGGCCGACGTCTTCACCGTGGTCGGGGGCAGCCTCGACTCGGCGAACGAGCTGGGCGACCAGCTGCGCCGCCGCAACTACGACGCGGTGGTCGGCATCGGCGGCGGCAAGACGATCGACACCGCCAAGTACGCCGCCACCCGGTACGGCATCCCGATGGTGACCGTGGCGACCAGCCTCGCCAACGACGGCATCGCCTCGCCGGTGGCCTCGCTGACCCACGAGGGCGGCAAGGGCTCCTACGGCGTGCACATCCCGATCGCCGTCATGGTCGACCTCGACTTCGTGGAGAACGGCCCGGACCGCCAGACCCAGGCGGGCATCGGCGACGCGGTGAGCAACCTGAGCGCCTGCGCCGACTGGGAGCTGGCCCACCAGGTGCGGGGCGAGCCCATCGACGGCCTGGCGGTGACGCTGGCCCGTACGGGCGCCGAGGCGCTGATCAACCACCCCGGGAAGATCACCGACGACGGCTTCCTCACCACGCTGGCCGAGGCGCTGATCCTGGGCGGCATCTCGATGTCGATCTGCGGGTCGAGCCGCCCCGCGAGCGGCGGCGACCACGAGATCTCGCACGCCATCGACCGGCTCTTCCCCGGCACCGGCTCGCACGGCGAGCAGGCGGGCGTCGGCGCGCTGTTCTGCACCTTCCTGCGCGGCGACCTGGAGCGGTTCGGCCAGTTGGCCCGCTGCCTGCACCGGCACGGCCTGCCCACCGGCCCGGCGGGCCTCGGGCTCACCGACGAGCAGTTCGCCGAGGCGGTCGAGTTCGCGCCGCGGACCCGGCCCGACCGCTACACCGTCCTCGAACACCTGGCGATGTCGCCTACCGAGATCCGGGAACGGCTGGCAGACTACGCCGGTGCAATCCGCGACCACCTCGGCTGAGGCCCGCCCCACCGTCGCCGACTTCCACCGGGTCAACCGGGGCGGCGGCCTGTTCAGCGAATCGGTCAGCCAGTGGCTGGGGGCGGTCTTCGCGCTCGTCGCCCAGCGCCTCGGGCTGCGCCCGACCGCGCTGACCGTCACCAACCTGGTGCTCGGCCTCGCCACCTCGGTCACCGTGGTCGCGCTCGCCGGCCGGGTCGCGGCGGGCGACGTGCCGGCCTGGGCGGTCGGGCTGCTCGCCCTGGTCGGCTGGCAGGTCGCGTACGCCCTGGACTGCGCCGACGGTCAGCTCGCCCGGGTGACCGGGCAGGGCAGCGCGGCCGGCGCCCGGGTCGACGTGCTCTGCGACGTGGCCGCCCAGATCGCCCTGGTCGCCGCGCTGGCGGCCACGGCGGTGGCGCAGGAGCCGTCGACGCCGACCTGGCTGGTCGCCGTCTTCGCCGGCACCTGGATGGTCAACCTGGTCACCTCGGTGATGCAGGCCGGCCCGAACGCCGCCAGCATGGTCACGTCGACCTCGCTGCCCGTACGCCTGGTGAAGCTGGTCCGCGACTACGGCGCGGTGATCTTCGCCGCCGGCCTGGTGCTGGCCTTCGCCCCCGCCCTCGTGCTCTGGGTGATTGTCGCGTTCACGATCGTCAACGGCGGCTTCCTGCTCGCCAGCATCGCCTTCTCCGCCCGCGCCTCGCTGCGCTGAGCGGTCGGCTCCGCGTCGGGCGGCTCACGGGAGTTCGTGTCGGGTCCCCTCCGCGACGGCGTGCAGCTTGTCGGGGTTGGCCACGTTGTGGATGGTCGAGATGCGGCCCTGCGGGTCGAGGTCGAAGGTCAGCGTGGCGACCACGCGGTCCGGGCCGCGGAAGACCATGCCCGGGCCGCCGTTGATCGAGGTCAGCTCCGCCCGGATCTGCCCGGGCTCGAAGCCCTGGTAGGTGGCGGTGCTCAGGGCGGCGAACCAACGGGCCACGGTCTCCGCGCCGACGACCGGCTTGAGGGCCTGGCGGACCTTGCCGCCGCCGTCGGTCCACAGCGTCACGTCCGGGGAGAGCAGCTCCATGAGGGCGTTGAGGTCGCCGCCCGTCGTCGCCGCGAAGAAGCGCTCGGTGACGTCGCGTTGGCGGGCGCGGTCGGCGGTGAACCGGGGCCGGCGGGCCTGGACGTGCTCGCGGGCGCGGTGCGCGGCCTGCCGGACCGCCGCCTCCGACCGTTCCACCGCCTCCCCGATCTCCGCGTAGCTGAAGGCGAAGACCTCCTTCAGCACGAAGACCGCGCGTTCCAGGGGGCTCAGCGTCTCCAGCACCACCAGCAGCGCCATGGAGACCGAGTCCGCCGTGGCGACGCCGTCGGCGGTGTCCGGGCCGGTGAGGATCGGCTCGGGCAGCCACGGACCGACGTAGGTCTCGCGCTGGTGGCGGGTCGACCGGAGCCGCTCCATCGCCAGGTTGGAGACGATCCGGGTCAGATAGGCCTTGGGGTCGGCGACCTGCGAACGGTCGGCCGCCGACCACTTGAGCCAGGCGTCCTGGACCAGGTCCTCCGCGTCGGCGGCGGTGCCGAGGATGCGGTAGGCGACGGAGAAGAGCAGGGTGCGGTACTGCTGGAAGGCGAGCTGGTCGGGTCCGGCCTGCTGCGGCTGGGTCACTTGGCGCTCCGGATCCGGGTGTGGCGACCGCCGTGCGGCCAAAATGCGCCCGAGGCGGGCATCTTCTTCATGCGGGCGAAGGTCGGCCACGGCGCGGCGGTGACCGCCTCCTTGTACTTCGCCGCCAGCCTGCCGGTCAGCACGATCCGGCGCGGGCTGTCGTCGGGGTGGGTGAACTGCACGACGGCGTCGTTGCGGCCCAGGCTGACGGGGGTGTGATAGTAACCGAAGCGGAAGGGCCTGGGCTCCTTCCCGGCCAGCGCCCGCAGGATCGACAGGGCCGCGTGCACGCCGGTGGGCATGCCGCCCTGGCAGGTCCCGTGCATCACGCCGTAGCCCTGACGGATCGCCGCCGCGTCGCCCACCGCGTAGACGTCCGGGTGGGAGACCGAGCGCAGCGCGCCGTCGGTGACCACGCGCCCGCGCTCGTCGACGGTCAGGCCCGCGGCGGCGGCCAGCGGCGAGACGCGGGTGCCGCTGGTCCACAGCACCGCGCCCGCCTGGATGCTGGAGCCGTCCGCGAGCTCGACGCCGCCCGCCAGCACCTTGGCCACCTCGACACCGCCGCGCACCCGCACGCCGAGCCGGGCGAGCGCCGCGTCCAGGTAGGCCTTGGCCTTCGGGTGCATGCTCGCGCCCGGCTCGCGCCGGCCCAGCAGCACCACCTGGAGCTCCGGATGCCGCTCGGCGATCTCCGCGGCGGCCTCGACGCCGGTGAGGCCGCTGCCGGCGACCACGACGGTCCCGCCGTCGAGCCGGGTCAGCCGGTCGGCGAGAAGGGCGGCGTCCTGCGGGCTGTCGAGGGTGTAGGCGTGGTCGTCCACGCCGGGAACGGCGGCGGTGTCCGCGACGCTGCCCAGGCCGTAGACCAGGGTGTCGTAGCGCAGGACCCGGTCGTCGTCGATCCGGACGGTCTTCGCCCCGGGGTCCACCGCGGTGACCCAGCCGCGCACGAAGTCGGCGCCGGTGCCGTCCAGCAACTCCGCGATCCGCATCTCGGCCGTCTCCTGGCCGGTGGCGGTCATGTGCAGTCGAAGCCGCTCGGTGAAGGTGTCGTAGGGGTTGACCAGCGTCACCCGCAGGTTCCCACGCCTGCGGGTGCGCGCCGCGAGCTGGATCGCGGCGGCGAGCCCGGCGTAGCCGGCGCCCAGGACCAGGACCTCGTGCCGCTGCCCCTTGATCGTGCTCATCGCTCTGCTGTCTCCTTCGTGTCGGGCGTTCCCGCCGTGCGAACGACCACCAGACGCAAGCTGCCGATCCGTTCGTGACATGGGCGCCGGCATGACCCACGTCACACGCCGAGGAAGAAGGACGCGCCGACGCGGCCTGGTGGCGCGGCCAGCCCACCCGGCGCTTCGTGTCGCCCGACGGTCGTCGGTAAGAATCCGGTCCCTCCGCTCGCTTCCCGGTGACGGCGCACCTTCCCGCGCGACTACGAAGGAGTGGGAGCCATTGACAGCAGCCGAAGCCGATGCTGAAGCGAACAGCCGGTTCACCGCGTTGTACGCCGCACACCACGCACGGGTGTACGCGTACGCGGTGAGCCGGGTCGGACGCCAACTCGCCGACGACGTCGCCAGCGAGACCTTCCTCGTCGCGTGGCGCAAGCTGGCCACGGTGCCGGCGGCGCCCCTGCCCTGGCTGCTCGGCGTGGCCCGCAACGCGGTACGCGAGCGCTACCGCGACGAGGACCGGCAGGCCAGCCTCGCCGCCGAGCTGCGGGCCTGGGTCGACGAGGCGAGCGAGGACGTGGCGACCGGGGTGGCGGAACGGGCCGAGGTGCTCGCCGCCCTCGCCCGGCTCAGCGAGGACGACCGGGAGCTTCTCACCCTGGTGGCCTGGCACGAGTTGTCGAGCCGGGAGGCCGCCCGGGTCGTCGGCTGCTCCACGGCGACCTTCTTCGTCCGACTGCACCGAGCCAGAAAGCGGCTACGCGCGGCCCTCGGCGGAACGCCCCAGGTCGCCAGTCGTAGCCCGATCGCCCTTCGCACCGAGGAGTACAGCCGATGACCACGCCAGGCAACGAGATGACGAGACTGGCCGACGCACGTCCGCGCCGGCTGGACCCCGAACCCGGCTCCCGGCCGGACCCCGCCCTGTTCACCGCCCACCCGCAGCCGGCGGCCGGCCGGGCGGCACGCCGACCGACCCGCCGCCTGGTCCTCGCCGGGGTCGCACCGACCGTGGCGCTGGTGGCCGCCGGCGCGGTCTTCCTGACCGTCGGCAGCACCGGCGGGGGGACCGGGCCGCAGGGCGGGCTCGCCGCCAGCACTCCGGCGGTCGCCCCCACCTCGGCCACCGACGGCCCCGCCCCGCGTACCGCCCGCGAGTTGCTGTTGGTCGCCGCCGACCGGAGCGCCACCGCCGACGCCGCGACCGACGGCCGCTACCGGGTCGTCGAACGGGAACACGGCAGCCTGTTCGAGGTCGGCCCGAAGGACCGGCGCTACCGGGTCGTGAGCCGGACCAGCCTCCGCGACTGGCACCCGACGTCTCCGAACGACGTCGGGGTCTCCGCCAGTCGTGAGCTCGGCGCCGCGCCGTTCAGCGCCGACGACCGGGCGGCCTGGCAGGCGGACGGTTCGCCGACGCGGTGGGTCGAGCCGTCGGACCCGCCCCAGAGCGAGCCGACGGTCATCAGCGGCACGCCAGGGCCGGAATTCGTCCGCAGGGCCGTCAGTCCGGAGCCGGCCGCGCGCGAAGCAAAGGGACACGGCCCCACCGATGACAGGGAGACGTACCACCTCGCCGGCGGCCCGATCACGGCGGCCGGACTGGCAGACGTGCCCACCGACCCGGCCAGGCTGAAGGCATGGCTGCTCAAGCGCCTCAACGCCAGCGAGGTCGAGTCGGCCACCGACTTCAACCTCTTCATGAGCGCCAAGGACCTGGTCTTCGACCTGCCGGTGTCGTCCAAGGTGCGGGCTGCCGCGTACCGGATGCTCGCCGACGTCCGCGGGGTGACCTCGCTCGGCGCGGTCACCGACCAGCGGGGGCGGGCCGGAATGGCGGTCGCCTTCGCCCGCAAGGGTGACGGCGGCAACTGGGTCCAGACCCGGCTGATCATCGACCACCGGACCGGCCAGGCGCTCGCCGAGGAGTCCTGGGACCTCGGCACGGGCTCCAAGCCCAAGTCCCCCGGGACGTTCACGAGCTACCTGGTCGTGGTGAGCACGACCTACACCGACGACGACCCGCCGGCCGTCACCCCTGAGCAGAAGCGGCGGTGACGCGTCGATGACGAGGAACTCCATGAGGCGGCTGAGGCGTACGGCCGGCAACACCGTGCAGCAGACCATCCTGCGCGCCTACCGGTACGGCGCCGCGTCCTGACGCGGCGGCGGGCCGCGCGCCCCCCGGGGGGGGGGGGCGGCCCCCCCCGCGGCCCCCGGGAACAGCGTCAACCCGGGGGTCACCACCGGCGGG
>NZ_JBSGDY010000112.1:0-21019 GCF_053602615.1 Micromonospora sp. NPDC004336 | reverse complement strand
GCGCCGGCGACGACCGTCTGCCGGGGCCCGTTGTGGCCGGCGAGCACGGCGGTGGTGCCGGTGAGCAGCGCGGCGGTCTCCTCCGGCCCGGCGGTGACGCCGAGCATCGCGCCCGGCGGGGCGTGCGTCGCCATGGCCTCGCCCCGGAGCGTGACGAGCTCGCGCAGCTCGTCGTCGTCGAGGCAGCCGGCCCAGTGCAGCGCGGTCAGCTCGCCGAGGCTGTGGCCGACGGCGACGGTCGCGTCGATGTCGAGCGCCGCCAGGGCGCGCAGCCCGGCCAGCGAGCCGGTGACGATCCGCGGCTGGGCGAACGCCGTCGACGCGGCCGTGCCGTCGGCGGGGACGTCGCCGGCCGCGCGGTAGACGTCGTCGGCCTCGGTGAACCGCCGGCGCAGCGCCCCGCCGCCCCAGCCCCGGCCGGAGCCCTGGCCGGGCAGGAGGAAGCCGACCCGGGCCGGCCGGCCGGCCCGGCCCAGGAAGACGCCCCGCGCCGGGTCGACCAGGGTCCCGGCGCCGTCGGGCGCCGACGCGCGCGCCGCCAGGTCGAGGGCGCGCTCGGCCTCCTGCGGCGTCCGGACCACGACCGCCGCCCGGTACGCGCGGCCCCGCAGGCTCCGGTGCAGGGTGGTGGCCAGGTCGCCCAGCTCGGCGAAGGCCAGCCCACGGACGGTCCCCCGCAGCTCCGTCAGCCGCCCGTGCAGCTCGTCGCGGGTCTCCGCGTCGACCAGCAGCAGCTCGGCGTCCTGCACGGACCGGGCGAGCTGCCGCGTCCGCCGGTCCATCCAACGGCGGCGGGGCCGGGCGGGCCCGTCGACGACGAGGTGGGTGTTGATGCCGCCGAAGCCCATCGCGGTCACCCCGGCGCGTTGGGGGGCGCCGGCCGGCCACTCCTCGGCGCGGCGCACGGCACGCAGCGCGGGCCGCTCGGCGGTGAGTTCCGGGTGCGGCTCGACGCAGCCCACCGTCGGCGGGACGACCTGGTGGTGCACGGCCAGCACGGCCTTGATCAGGCCGGCCACCCCGGCGGCCGCCTTGGTGTGCCCGATCATTCCCTTGACCGACCCGATGGCGGCGGGGGCGGCGTCCGGGTCGGCCGCCCGGCGTTCCTCGCTCAGTGCGCGCAGCTCGGTGCCGTCGCCGACGGCCGTGCCGGTGCCGTGCCCCTCGAACACGGGCACCGTCTCCACCCCGAAACCGGCCCGCTGGTACGCGCGGCGCAGCGCCAGCCGGTAGCCGGCCGCCTCCGGTCGGGTGATGCCGCCCCGGCCGTCGGAGGAGACGCCCCACCCGGCCACCGAGGCGTAGACGCGCCGGCCCTGGGCGAGCGCGTCGCGCTCCCGCATGAGCACCACCATGCCGCAGCCCTCGCCGGGCCAGAACCCGTTGGACCGGCGGTCGTAGACGCGCATCTCGTCGGTGGCGAGCGCGCCGGTGCGGGCGAAGCCGACCATCTCGAACGGATCGATGGACAGGTCGACGCCGCCGGCCACCGCCACGTCCACGTCGAGGTCGGTCAGGCTGCGGCAGGCGGTGACCACGGACAGCAGCGAGGAGGCGCAGGCGCCGTCGACGGTGTAGCCGCCGCCGTGCAGGTCGAAGTGGTTGCAGATGCGCCCGGCGATGGTGTTGGACAGGCCGCCCGCGAGGCTGTCCTCGGTGACCTCGGCGAACGGCGCCTTGTACGAGCGCTCCAGGTCGGCGAGGAAGCCCGCCACCCGGTCGTCGTCCCAGCCCTGCTCGCCGAGGGCGGCGCCCACCACGCGCCGGACGTACGGCCACCGCAGGCGCATCATGCCGGCCCGGGTGAACTCGCCGGTCAGGGTGTTGCCGACGACCACCCCCGTCCGCTCGCGGGGAAGGCCGTCGCCGTCGGGGAACCCGGCGTCGGCGAGCGCCCGCGCGGCCATGTCCAGGGCCAGCCAGTGGGTGAGGTCGGTGGACCGGTAGGTGGCGCCGCTGACCTTGAACGCGACCCGGTCGAACTCGTACCCCTCGATGACCGCCGCGTTGCCGGCGTAGTAGCGGTCGGGGGCGGCCGGGTCCGGGGACCAGTAGTCGGCGGCGCGCATCCGCTCGTCGGGCAGGCGGCGGAACGCGCGCCGCCCGGCGAGGGCGTTCTCCCACAGCTGCCCGGGGCCGGTGGCGTCCGGGAAGCGGCAGGCGAGGCCGACGACGGCGATCCTGCTCATGCCCGCACCATCTCCCGGGCCACGGCGGGTGGCACCGCGCCGTCGAGGGTCCCCGCGGCGGGCGCGGCGCCCCTGCCCTCGCGGGCGGCGACCCGCACCGCGTGCAGCGACCAGAGGAAGCCGCCCCGGACGAGGCAGACGATGGCGGTGGCGAAGAACAGGCCGTACACGATGGACGCGCCGGTCAGTACGCCGTAGACCAGGGCCACCCCGCCGCCGAAGGCGAACTGGGACAGCGGCCGCGACGGGGTGGTCCCAGGGTCGGTGATCATGTAGTTGGTGAACAGCACGAACGCCACCCCGGTCATGGTGGCCAGCGCCGGCAGGATGGCGGTGTCCAGCACGAGTCCCCGCACCACCGACTGGAGGACGAAGACGCCCAGCCAGCCGGCGATCAGCCACATCCGGCCGGTGAGCTTGGCGTTGAGCATGGTGCCGAAGACGACGATGACCGCCGGGACGATCCAGTCGGCCGGGCCCTCGAGGTACTCGGTGAACTGGTACGGCGGCGCGATGGAGATCCACGGGAACAGCAGCAGCACCACCGCGATGCCGAAGTTCGACGGGTTCATGAAGTGCCGCAGCCGGCCGTTGACCGGCACCCGGAACAGCCACTTCCCGCTGATGGCCACGGCCACCGCGAAGAGCATCACGGGCAGCCGGTCGTTGACGTACAGCAGCATGTTCACCGCGAGGGCGGTGATGTGCGCGGGATAGAGGAACTCGACCAGACCGCGCGCCCCGCCGCCGCGGTAGCGGGGCGGGCGGTGCTCGGCCCGCGCGCCGATCGTCTCCAGCACCAGCTCCACCGCGTAGCCCGTGGCGAGCGCGAACAGCGGCCACGCCCAGGCCTGCTCGAAGCCGAGCACGGTGTAGCCGGCGATGTTGAGGACGGTGATGGAGATGGCGAACCTGCGCAGCGCGGTGATCCGCGGATCCTTCGCCGGCTTCTGCGTCATCGTGAGACCTCCCGAGCCTGCGAACCGAGGGTGAGGGTGTGTCGACCGGGGGCGAGCGACAGTTCCTGCTCGTGCGGGACGCCGGAGCGGTCCCGCCAGGTGAGGTGGACCGACACCGGGCCGGTCGCGTCGCCGAGACCGAGCGACACCTCGTTGCTGCGGCGGCCGGAGTGGCCGCTGCCGCCGTCGACCCGGTCGAGGAGCACCCGGCCGTCCGGGGTGGTCACCCGGACGTGGGCGCCGACGACGGGCGACCCCGCCCCGGCGAGCGGGCCGGTGCCCCGCGCCTGCTCGTGCAGCAGCCGCAGGGTGAGGGAGTTTCCGGTGTCCGGGCTGTCGTTGTGGTAGAAGACCGGCGCGTCCCACTGCCGGGCCACGACGAGGTCGAGCCGCCCGTCGCCGTCGGCGTCGCCGGTGGCGATGCCCCGGCTGGGCACCCGCTCGGCCATGCCGAGTTCCTGGCTCAGGTCCTCGTAGCGGCCGTCGGCGCCGCGCACGTGGAAGGCCAGGTGCTGACCGCCGGCGATGTCGTCGCCCTGCTCGACCTTGGGCCACCAGCGGGGGTTGGCGAGCAGGTCGTCGTTGGCCGTGGCCGCCTCCTGCAACTGCGCCCAGCGGTTGACCTCGCCCTTGACGAAGCCGGCGGTCTGCACGATGGCCGGCTCCCCGCGGTTGGTGAAGTCGCCGAACTTGACGTCCCAGCTCCACCCGCTCCAGGCCAGGCCCAGCTCGGCGCTGCGGTCGTGCCACGGCGCCGAGCCGGCCCGCAGCGCGGCGCGCAGCTCCTCGGTGTTCGCGGCGGTGTTGACGAACGCGAAGTTGCTCTCCTGGATGCCGAACGAGGTGGTGATGTTGCCGACGTAGAGGTCGAACATGCCGTCGCCGTCGAGGTCGCCGAAGTCCACGCCCATGCCCTTGAACGAGTCGTGACCGAGCCGCTTGGACTTGGGGGTCAGGCCGGGCAGCCCGCGGCTCTCGACCAGCGCGAAGGAGATCCGCCCCGGCTCCGACCGGTTGTGCAGCAGCCGGTCCGGCCCGAAGTCGTTGGCCAGGTACAGCTCGGGCAGCTGGTCGCCGTCGACGTCGTTCGCGGCGACCGCGAGGGTCCAGCCGCGCGAGACCCCGCTGTCGAAGACGTCCGGGACCTCGGCGAAGGAGACGCTCGGGGCGGGGCCCGCGCTGCCGCCGGTCCAGCGGAACACGTGGTCCTCGCCGCCGTTGAGGCCGTTGGACATGGACCGGTTCATCGCCACCCCGCCGTGGACGCCGGGGTCGAGGACGGCGCTGTCGGGGAAGTAGTTGCCGATGTAGACGTCGAGGTTCCCGTCGCCGTCGAAGTCGGCCAGGGTGGCCGCGTTGGTGTTCCACTTCGGCCCGTCGTACCGGCTCGGGTCGGCCGACGCGCCCGGCACCAGCTCGACCGGCCGGTACGCGTCCCGGGACAGCCCGGTGGCGTCCGCCCGGGCCAGGAACACCACCGGGGTCCGGCCCCACCAGTAGACGAGCAGGTCGGTGCGGCCGTCGGCGTTGACGTCGCCCGGCAGGCAGCCCATCGGGGCGATGTGCGGGTTCATCGGCAGCGGGGCCGGGTCCAGGACGAACGGCTGGTAGCGGTCGGCGCCGGCGGTCGGGGCGGGCGTGACCACCACGCGGTCGACCCGGGGGTCGGTCACGCAGAGGTCGTTGGCGAGCCCGTCGCCGTCCAGGTCGTTCATGGCGACGCCCGCGCCGACGGAGGAGATCCACGCCGCCAGGTGCTGGTAGGCGCCGTTCACCCGGCGGATCGACTGCTGCGGCAGGCCGCCCGGCATGGGCAGCGACATCGGGGTGAAGCGGTAGGGCTGTGCCATCGCGCGTCGCTCGTCGGCGCTGGCCTCCGGCGGCCGGACCAGCACGTACATGCCGGTGAGCAACACCAGCGCGACCAGCCCGGCCATCTGCCGCCGGAACATTGTCATGATTGCCGACAAGGGTCAGCACCTCCCCAGCGTGACGAACTGCTTGGCGATCCGCTGCCGCCACACCAGGTAGGCCGGCACCGGTCCGTCCCGGTCGAGGTCGGCCAGCGCGGCCTGGGTGACCGCCGCCGCCTCGGCGGGCGGCGCGCCGCAGAAGACCTCCGTGGCGGCGGCGGTGTGCGCGGTGGTCAGCCCGGCGCGCTCCCGGGCCTCCGCCGCGAAGGCGCTGCCCTGCGCCATCGCCGGGGCGTACGCGCCGCCGCGCTCGCGCAGCCGGCGCAGGTCCTGCGGCGACGCCCCGCCGGCGTACGTGGCGGCCAGCGCCACCCCGCTGTACAGGTCCTCGTGCCGCTCCGGCGGAAACCCGTCGACGGCGTCGGCGATCCGGTCGGGGTGGGCGCTTTCGACGAACCACATCGCGCGGCCGATGCCCTGGTCCACCACCCGCCCGGTCCACCGCCCGATCGGGTCGCCGGGCCAGGGCAGCACCTCGTCACGCCGGTGCGCGCGCACGTACCGGTCGGTGTGGAAGTACGCCTGGTGGAATCCGTAGCCGTCCAGGGCCAGCCAGCCCAGCAGGCGGTCGGCGGGCTGGATGGCGTGCCGGCGCCAGCGCGGCAGGCGGGCCATCGCCCAGCCCACCCCGACGTGGACCATGTAGACGTGCCGGGCGGCCGGTCCGGCCAGGAACCGGGCGACGCGGCGGCCGCCGGTCAGCCCGTCCAGGACGGCGAGGCCCATCGCCGCGCCCTCGTACGCGAACCCGCGCAGCTCCGGCTCGACGGTCTCCAGCGCCACGGCGGCCTCGTCCGGGCCCCGGGCGCCGACGGCGTGGCCGTAGCCGGTGAGGAAGTGGGCGCCGACGGACTCCAGGCGCTCGCGGGTGGCCTCGTCGCGGGCCCGGAAGCCCCGGGTGGCGAACGTGGTCTGGGCCATCCCCGGCGTCAGGACGTATTGACGAATGGTTCGCCAATTTACCGGCATGGCGCACTCCTTGAGCAGGTGGGACGCGGTAAATCAGGCGACATTGACGAAATGGTTCGTCGGAATCCCGCTCCGAGGGAGCCGGCGGATCGCCGTACCGCTCCGGACCCATGTTTCACGGCGTTCATCGGATCTGCTTCTCCCAACTTGCTCGGCTGCGGCCCCGACGGCGCCACCAGCGGATGACCGAGGCGTTCAAGAAAACGTCAAGGAGGACTACGCAGACTCCTCTGCGGTGCCCGATCCACTGCCACAGGGAGCTGATGTGAAATCGACGTCTGGCGTTGCCCGGAACACGGTGGAACAGTCCCGGGAGGCGGCTGCGGCGCGGGCCATCGACTACATGCGCCGGCACCTGTCGGAGCCGCTGCAGCTCGCCGACCTGGCCCGGGTGGTCCCCTTCAGCCCGTTCCACTTCCACCGGTTGTTCCGTGACGTGACCACGATGACCCCGGCCCGCTTCCTCGCCGCCCTGCGGATGGCGGAGGCCCGCCGGATGCTGCTGCACTCCGGCCTCACGGTGACCGCGATCAGCGGCCACGTCGGCTACACGAGCGCGGGGACGTTCACGACCCAGTTCTCCCGCCTGGTCGGCACGTCGCCGGGGCACTTCCGGCAGCTGGCCCGGCTGCTGGCCGACCGGCCCTGCCACGTCCTGGCGGGCTGGTTGCGCCACGCCGCCGCCGAGGTCGCCCGGCCCCGGCTGGTGCTGCACGTGCCGGACAGCACGCCCGGCGACCTCGTGCTGGTCGGGCTGCGGGCCGGCGGGGAGGCCACGGACGCGCCGACCGCGTGGGCGGTGGCGGCCGGCGGCTCCCCCGTCCCGGTGGTGGCCCGCCCGGGCGACTACCAGGCCCGGGTGGTGCTGGTCCGGGGCGAGAGCACGCTGACCCGCGCCCTGGTCGACGAGGAACCCACGAGTCACCTGGTCGGCGCCGCCGACCTGGCGCTGCCCCACGACGGCTGCGCCGTGGGCCGGGTCGACGCCGCGCCGCCGCGGCCCACCGATCCGCCGGCGCTGGCGATCGGGCCGGTGTGCCGGCTCGTCGAGAGGTTCACGCGGCTGTCCGGTCCGCCGGACCGGGCCTGGGCGGCCGGCCGCGCCGCGCTCGCCACGGCGGCCATCGCGTGACCCGGCGGCACGGGCACGCGCGCGTGTCGGCGACAGGACCACGAGGTCGTGACCAGGAAGGCGGTGCCGGGCGATCATGCCGTTCCTTCCCGACCCGGGCGGACCGTCCCCGCTGAGGGTGGTCATCGTCGGTGCCGGCTACGTCGGCACCTGTCTCGCCGTCACCCTCGCCGGCCGGGGCGCGGAGGTGGTCGCGGTCGACAGCGACCCGGGCACGGTCGCGGACCTGCGGGCCGGCCGTTGCCGGCTGCCCGAACCGGGCCTGGCCGAGGCCGTCGAAGCCCTGGCCGGCACCGGGCGGCTGACGGCCAGCACGTCGTACGACGCGGTCGGCGCGGCGGACGTGGTGGTCGTGACGGTCGGCACGCCGACGGACGCCGGCCACCAGATGGTCGCCGACCAGCTCGTGGCGGCGTGCGGGCAGATCGCCCCCCGGCTGCGCGCCGGACAGCTCGTGATCCTCAAGTCGACGGTCTCGCCGGGCACCACCCGCACCCTCGTCGCGCCGCTGCTGGAGAGCGGCGGGCTGGTGCACGAGCGCGACTTCGGGCTGGCCTTCTGCCCGGAGCGGCTGGCCGAGGGGGTGGCGCTGGCCCAGGTGCGGACGCTGCCGGTGGTGGTGGGTGGCTGCGGCCCGCGCAGCGCCGCGGCCGCGGAACGGTTCTGGCGGTCGGCGCTCGACGTCGACGTCCGGCAGGTGCCCTCGGCGGAGGCCGCCGAGGTGGTCAAGCTCGCGACCAACTGGTGGATCGACGCGAACGTGGCGATCGCCAACGAGCTGGCCCGCTACTGCGCGGTGCTCGGGGTGGACGTCCTCGACGTGATCGGGGCGGCCAACACCCTGCCCAAGGGCGGCAGCATGGTGAACCTGCTGCTGCCGGGGGTGGGGGTCGGCGGCTCCTGCCTGACCAAGGACCCGTGGATGGCCTGGCGCGACGGCCGGGACCGGGGCGTGCCGCTGCACACGGTCGAGACCGCCCGCGCGGTCAACGACGACATGCCCCGCCACACCGCCACCGTCATCGCCGACGAGCTGGTCAAGCTGGGTCGGGACCCGTCGGCCACGACGGTCGCCGTCCTCGGCGCGGCGTTCAAGAACGACACCGGCGACGTCCGCAACACGCCGGTACGCGGCGTGGTGGCGGCGCTACTCGACGCCGGCTTCCGCGTCCGGATCTTCGACCCGCTCGCCGATCCCGCCGAGATCGCCGCCCGCTTCGGCACCGCACCGGCGGCGGACCTCGACGAGGCGGTGGCCGGGGCGGGCTGCCTGGCCTTCCTCGCCGGGCACCGCCAGTTCCACCAGCTCGACTTCGCCGCCCTGGCCGGCCGGGTGGACGAACCCTGCCTGGTCTTCGACGGTCGCATGCACCTCTCGCCGGCGCGCATCCGCGAGCTGCACCGGCTCGGCTTCGCATACCGCGGCATCGGAAGGTGAGCAACAGTGCCCAGATCGCTGGTCACCGGCGGCTTCGGCTTCGTCGGCAGTCACGTCGTGGAACGACTGGTCCGCCGCGGCGACGAGGTCGTCGTCTACGACCTCGCCGACCCGCCGCCGGACCTGGAGCCCGCCGCGGGCGCGGTGCGGCACGTCCGCGGCGACGTGCGGGACGCCGACGCGCTGGCCGCCGCCGCGGCCGGGGCGGACGAGGTCTACCACCTCGCGGCGGTCGTCGGCGTCGACCGGTACCTCAGCCGGCCGCTGGACGTGGTCGAGATCAACGTGGACGGCACCCGGAACGCGCTGCGCGCCGCCCTGCGCGCCGGCGCCCGGGTCGTGGTCTCCAGCACCAGCGAGGTGTACGGGCGCAACCCGCGGGTGCCGTGGCGGGAGGACGACGACCGGGTGCTCGGCAGCACGGCGACGGACCGGTGGTCGTACTCCACGAGCAAGGCGGCCGCCGAGCACCTGGCCTTCGCCTTCCACCGGCAGGAGGGCCTGCCGGTGACGGTCCTGCGGTACTTCAACGTCTACGGCCCGCGCCAGCGCCCGGCGTACGTCCTGAGCCGCACCGTCGCCCGGCTGCTGCGCGGCGTCCCGCCCGTGGTGTACGACGACGGCCGCCAGACGCGGTGCTTCACCTGGGTCGACGAGGCGGCCGAGGCGACCCTGCTGGCGGCGGCCCACCCCCGGGCCGTCGGCGAGTGTTTCAACATCGGCAGCAGCGTGGAGACCACCGTCGCCGAGGCGATCCGGCTGGCGGGGACGGTGGCCGGGGTGCCGGTGGCGGCCCAGACCGCGGACACCGGGGCCGGGCTGGGCGCCCGCTACCAGGACATCCCGCGCCGTGTCCCGGACTGCGGCAAGGCGGCGGCGCTGCTGGACTGGCGGGCCCGGGTGCCGCTGGTGACCGGCCTGCGCCGGACGGTGGAGTGGGCGCGCCGCAACCCGTGGTGGACGGCGCAGGCCGACGACGGACTGGTCGTCCGGTAGGCCGGGCGCGTGGACGGTGTCGTGCCGACGGCGGCGTGCCGCCCGACCCGGAGGCCGGGCCGGGAGGCACGCGTGGCCGGCGCGGCGGTCAGGCCTGCCGGGGCAGGACCGGCGCCGGCCCGGTGCCCAGGCCGGGCCGGCCGACGGGGCGCCGGGCGGCGAAGCGCCGCCGCAGCGGCTCCTCGAACCACCGGTGCAGGCCCAGCGCGACGAGCACCGAGACGAGCAGGATCCCCACGGCGACGAGGAGTCCGGCGCCGGCGGCGAAGCGCCGCTCCGCGCCGACCAGGTGCCGCACGATCAGCATGATCGGGAAGTGGATGATGTAGAGCGCGTAGGAGGCGTCGCCGAGGGCGACCAGGACCCGGCCGCGCAGCACCCGGCCACGCTCCTCCAGGTCCGCGAGCGCCAGGTTGGGGATCAGGGCGAACAGCGGCACGAACAGCGCGGCGCTGAAGATGAAGGTGAACGGCAGCATCGGCGTGACCAGGAAGGCCAGGACCGTGCCGAGGACGAGCTTCCACCGGGCCACCCGACGCCACCGGCCGGTGAGCACGATGCGGGCGAGCACCATGCCGAGCAGGAAGTTCAGCAGCCGTACCGGCGGGAAGGTGTAGACGAACCAGTACTCGTTGAGGTTGAACGGCAGCCAGCCCAGCCGCGGCGCCCCCGGCAGCAGCGGGCTCAGCACCGACACCAGCAGGATCCCGCCGGCGAGCGTGCTGCACCACCGCCACAGCCGGTGCGCCGGGATCCGCTGGACCAGGGGCAGCAGCAGCGGGAAGAGCAGGTAGAAGAACGCCTCGGTGGAGATCGACCAGGCCGGCGCGTTCAGGTAGGACAGGTAGTCCCAGGAGGGCACCCACCCCTGCGCCAGCAGCAGGCTCGCCGCCGCCGGCCCGGGTTCCAGGTCGGCGGAGACCCCGGTGGCCGGCGAGGGCGCGGTCGTCGCCAGGAGGAACCCGACGGCGACGGCCCAGCCGAGCGCGTGCAGGGGCGCGATCTTCCAGAACCGGCGGGACCAGAACCGGGCGGCGGTGTCGCCCGGTGGCGCCGACCAGGTCAGGACGAAGCCGCTGAGGGTGAAGAACGAGGCCAGCGCCGCCGACGCCAGGGGCGTGGTGAGCCCGAGCCCGAGTTGCAGCGCGTCGTCGGCGAAGAGCTGGGACGTCGAGAGGACGTGGACCAGCGCCACGGTGAGTGCGAGGAAGAAGCGGTACCCGGTGAGAGCCGGCAGTCGGTGCGGTCGTCCGTCGGTGTCGGTCACGTCGCTCCTCGAGGGTCTCGAGCCGCGTCCACGGGCGAGGGGCGACGGGGGTCGGGGTGCCGCGCGGGTCCCCCGTGGCCGGCCGGACCCACCCGGCGTCCCCCGCCGTCCTCGGTCGGGAGCAGCACGCCGTCGTGGTCGATCCGGTCAGGCACGGAAATGAGACCGGGACCCCCGACGAGCAATTCGTGAACATCTCACGGCATTGCCGACGACCGTCCGGTCCAACATTTTCCGATAACTGACTAATAGATCGTTGTCAACAGCAGACTGCCACGCCGGCAATGTCACGGCCAGCGTCCTGTCGGCTATATGAACCGGCCGGAAACCCGGCTCCGTCGAGCCGGTCGGCCCGGGCGGTCAGCCCATTGCCGGGGCGCCGGCGGACACACCGGTACGCGTCGCCACGAAAAGGCCGCGCCCCGTCAACCAGCCCTCGACGTACGCGGCTTCGCAGCCGGCGTCGACGAACGCCGCGTCGTACTCCTCCCGGGTGAACATGGTGAGCAGCCCGACCTGGCTGAACTCGCGGATCCCGGCGGCGTCCCCGACCAGCCAGCGCTCCTCCATCCGCGTCACCCGGCCCTGCCGGGTGGACCGGGACACCCGCGCCACGGTCCGTCCCTCCTCGCGCACGAGGTCGCCGCCGACGTACCCGTCGATGAACCGCTCCGGGAACCACCACGGCTCCAGCACCAGCACGCCCCCGGGCGCCAGGTGCGCCGACATCGCGGCCACGGCGGCGCGCATCTCGGCCACCGTGCCGAGGAAGTTGACCGCCGTGAACAGGCAGGTCACCGCGTCGAAGGTGGCGCCGAGGTCGAACGCCCGCATGTCGCCGGCGTGCAGGCGCACCCCGGGCAGCCGGCGCCGGGCCAGCGCCAGCATCGCCGGGGCCAGTTCGAGCCCCTCCACGTGGGGGAAGCGGGTGGCGAAGGTCTCCAGGTGCGCGCCGGTGCCGCAGCCGACGTCGAGCAGCCGGTCGGCGCCGGGGCGGGCGGCGAGGATCCGGTCCGCCACGTCCGCCGCCTCGTCGTGCCAGCTCTTGCCGCGACCGCGGTAGGCCGCCTCGTACACCTCGGCGTGCTCCGGTCCGAACATCTCTCCCCCTCGCGGCGGGTCCGCCGGGTCCCCCACCGGCCGGGAACGGCCCTGGCCGCGCCGGCGGAACGACCGGGACGAACCACCGCCTTCTATAACTCCGGTCTGATATTGTCGTACCCGTGCACGCGTTCGACATCCTGGGCGACCCCGTCCGCCGGCGCATCATCGAGCTGCTGGCGGACGGCGAGCTGTCCGCGGGCGAGGTCGGCGCCGTCGTGCAGCGCGAGTTCGGCATCTCCCAGCCCGGCGTCTCCCAGCACCTGCGGGTGCTGCGCGAGAACGGCTTCGCCACCGTCCGCCCCCAGGGCACCCGGCGGCTCTACGCGGTCGACCCCGCCCCGCTGGAGGAGCTCGACCGGTGGCTGGACCGCTACCGGCGGTTCTGGAACCAGCGCCTCGACGCCCTGGGCACGGAGCTCGCCCGCGGCCGCGCGCGGGCGGCCGGGGGCCGCTCCGCGGGTGCCGGCGGGCCCGAGGGCGACGCCGGCGGGCCCGAGGGACGCCGGCCGCGTCGTCGGGCGACCGGCGACAGCCAGGGCTGAGCGACGGGCACGACCGCCGCCCGCGACCCCCGGGGCCGGACCACGCGCCCGACCACGCGCCGGGCGAGGCGTCCGACCGGGCCCGACCGCCGACCGGGGCCAGCCGTCCGACCGGGACCAGCCGTCCGACCGGCGCCCGACCACCGACCGAGCCCAGCCGTCCGACCGGCGCCGGCCGACGCCGGCCCCGGCGGCGTACGGCGGGTCAGCCGGCGCTCCGGGCGGCGAAGTCCGGCAGCAGGCGGGCGACCTCGTCGGGGCCCGGCATGGCCGCGATCTCGGTCGCCACCGCCTGCGCCCCCTTGCGGTAGCTGTCGTCGGCCAGCAGGCGCTCGGCGGCGGCCGCCACGGCGTCGGGGTTGATGTCGTCGGGCAGCAGGTGCTCGCCGGCGCCCGCCTGCGCCACGGCCTGGGCGTTGGCGAAGGAGTCCCCCGCCCACGGGAAGGACAGCTGGGGCACGCCGGCGCCGAAGGCGCCGAGGGTCGTGCCGCTCCCCCCGTGGTGCACCACCAGGTCGACGCGGGGCAGCAGGGCCGCCTGCGGCACCCACGACTCGAGCCGCACGTTGGCCGGCACGGCACCCAGCCCGCTGACGTCGAGCGACGGGCCGCTGGCGACGAGGACGTCGGCGTCGAGGCTGGCCAGCCCGTCGATCGCCGCCCGCAGCACCTCGACCGTGCCGCCGCTGGAGGTGCCCAGGGTCAGGTAGACCAGCGGGCGGGCGGCGTCGCGGGAGGACACCCAGCCGGGCAGGTCGCCCTGCTCCGCGAAGGGCACGGGGCGCAGCTCGTGGCGGTGCGGGCGGGCCCGGAACTCGGGCTCCTGCAACGAGGGCGGGAAGATGTCGACGAACGGGTTGCCGAAGCCGTCGATGCGCCCGGCGGGCAGCTCGACGCCGAGCCGCTGGGCCAGCCCTCGTACCTCCTCCTCGATGGACCGGGTCAGGTCGTCGGGGGTGTCCCGCCCGACCCCGTGGCAGATGGCCGGGATGCCCGCCTTGCGGGCGGCCAGGCCGGCGGCGTAGTTGCTGACCTCCTGCACGATCAGGTCGGGACGCACCCGGTCGATCACCGGCTGCAGTTCGTCGAAGATGCGCTGCGGGATGACCCGCCCGAACACGATCTGCGGCAGCTCGCTGAGCTGCTCGGGGGTCAGCCCCTCGGGGCTGTCGGTGTCGAAGCGGATCCGCAGCGCCGCCAGGAACCCGTCGAAGACCGGCATGCCGGTGGCGACCGGGTCGAAGCCCAGCTTGCGCAGGGTGCCCGCGAAGGTCTCGCCGGTGGCGAAGGTGACCTCGTGACCCGCCGCACGGGCGGCCGTGGCCAGTGGCAGCAGGGGATAGGTGTGGCCATGGGTTCCGAGACTGGCGAACAGCACGCGCACGGTGATCACTTGCCTTTCCGGGAGTGGGGCAGGGCGACCCGTCTACTTGAGTCATATCTAGCACAACGACATGTCGATCTACAGTGGCCCATCTTGCGGAAATGACTCAGCCCCAAGCCGGGCACCAGTTCGCGCGGCGATCGACCATGTTGTGCCGGCAACACCCCTCCATTACGCTTGAAAGTCTCAAGTGATCTAGCTAGTGGAGGCTGCGGATGGACAGCGGCGACGGCCAGGACCTGCGTGCCTTCGTGCACGACTCACCGGAGGAGACGGAGACCACCCAGCGCCTGACGAAGCTCCTGACCGGATCCCCCATCCCGACGGAGGAACTGGTCAACAACCTTCCCCTGTTCCTGCGCCGCCACCAGATGACCGACCTGCTCTCCATGGACGCGCTCTACCGCGAGGTCCTCGACGTGCCGGGCGTGGTCATGGAGTTCGGCGTGCGGTTCGGCCGCCACCTCGCCACCTTCGCCGCCCTGCGGGGGGTCTACGAGCCGTACAACCCGCTGCGGCGCATCGTCGGCTTCGACACCTTCACCGGCTTCCCCGACGTCAACGACGTCGACCGGGTCGGCCCGACCGCGTACCAGGGCCGCTTCGCCGTGCCCGGCGGCTACCCCGCGTACCTGCGCGAGGTGCTGGAGGCCCACGAGTGCAGCGACTTCTTCGGCCACGTGACCCGGCGCAGCGTGCTCGTCGAGGGCGACGTGCGGGAGACGGTGCCGCGCTACCTGGCGGAGAACCCGCAGACCGTCATCGCGCTGGCCTACTTCGACCTCGACCTGTACGAGCCGACGAAGGCGGTCCTGGAGGCCATCAGGCCCTACCTGACGAAGGGCAGCATCGTCGCGTTCGACGAGCTCGACAATCCGAAGTGGCCCGGGGAGAACATCGCGATGCGGGAGGTGCTCGGCCTGGACCACGCGCCGCTGCGCCTGCTGCCGGGCCGCCCGGCGCCGGCGTACCTGCGCTGGGGCGACTGACCGGCGCCCCGCCGGCCCGGCCACGGAGCCGGGCCGGCGGGGCGGCGCCGCCGAGGCCGGCACCCGGCGGTTCGCGCCACGCTCGCCGCGCGATTGACCGGACTACGTATAAACTATAACTTACGTTCGTGCCGACTTATGGAGGAGGATGGGCCGACCCCGTCTGACCCGCCCATCTTCCGCGCAGCGACAGTGAGGACGAGACATGACTCAGGAGAAGACCGCACCGGCCGCGAAGAGCACGACAGCCAAGAGCACCGCCGCGAAGAAGCCGAAGCCCCCGAACTACGACCCGTTCGTCCGGCACAGCGTCACTGTCAAGGCCGACCGCAAGACCGCCTTCAAGGTGTTCCTGGAGGGCTTCCCCGAGTGGTGGCCGAACAACTTCCGGACCACGAAGGTGGGCGCCCCGCTGGGCGTCGACAAGAAGGGTGGCCGCTGGTACGAGATCGACGAGCAGGGCGAGGAGCACACCTTCGGCCTGATCCGGAAGGTCGACGAGCCGGACACGCTGGTCATCGGGTGGCGGCTCAACGGGTTCGGCCGGATCGACCCGGACAACTCCAGCGAGTTCACCGTGACCTTCGTGGCCGACGGCCAGAAGAAGACCCGGGTGGACGTCGAGCACACCCACTTCGACCGGATGGGCACCAAGCACGCCAAGCGCGTCCGCAACGGCATGGACAAGGGCTGGCCGACGATCCTCCAGTCCTTCCAGGCGAAGATCGACGAGGAGGGGGGCGCCAAGTGAACAACCCCGTGGCCTCCGGTCAGCCGACCGAGCGCGCCCTGGGCCGGCGGACGATCCCGGCCGGCGACGCCCGCAGCATCGTCATCCGCCAGCGGTACGCCGCGCCCGTGGACGAGGTCTGGCGCGCCTGCACCGACCCGGACCGGATCAACCGCTGGTTCATCGAGCCCAAGGGCGACCTCCGCGAGGGCGGCAACTTCGCCCTGCAGGGCAACGCCCACGGCGACATCCTGCGCTGCGAGCCGCCTCGACGCCTCACCATCAGCTGGATCTACGGCGACAAGCCCGACAGCGAGGTGGAGCTGCGGCTCAGCGAGGACGGCGACGGCACCCTGCTGGAGCTCGAACACGCGACGGTCTCGGAGCCGATGCTCGTGGAGGTGGGCGTCGGCTGGGAGATGGCCCTCGACTTCCTCGGCATGTTCGTCCGCGGCGACCTGCCGGGCGGCCCGGTCCCGGAGGACGCGGCCGAGGAGTTCGAGCCGAGCTCCGAGATGATGCGGGTGTCGCAGGAACGCGCCGAGACCTGGGCCGCGCTGGTGCAGTCCGGCTCGTAGGCGGGAGAGCAGCGGCTCGACCGATGCGACGCGGCCCCGGCGGACACGAGTCCGCCGGGGCTTTTCGCTGTCGGCGGCGCCGTGCCGCGCGCGGGCGCCCCGACGGCCGTCGAGCTGGCACGCCGTCGCGGCGCGCGGGCGCAGAGACGACGCTCCGGCCCCGGGCCCGCGGGAAGCGGGGGCACCGGGGCCGGCGGCGGGGGGCGTCAGCGCTGCTTGCGGCTGTAGAGCCAGACGGTGGGTGGGGCGAGCACCGCGATGAGAATGGCGCAGGCCAGCAGGCCGGCAGTCAGCTGCCCCGAGGTGATCGTGCCGTGCATCAGCCCACGGGCCGCGGTCGCGGCGTGGGTGACCGGGTTCAGCTTGACCACCGCCTCCAGCCAGCCCGGCATGGTCTGCGACGGCGCCAGGATGTTGCTGCCGAAGAGCAGCACGAACTGCAGGAGGTTGACCACGCCGGCGGCGGCGGTCGGCTGCGGGATCAGCACCGCGAAGAGCATCCACAGCCACGCGACGCTGAAGGTGAACAGCTGCAGGTAGAGCAGGGCGAGCACCACACCGGACAGGCCGCCGTCCGGCCGGAAGCCCAGCAGCAGGCCCAGCGACAGCGGCACGATCGAGGTCAGCGCGTAGCGCACGGCGTCGCCGGCCATCGCCCCGACCAGCACGGCGGGCTGCCAGATGGGCGTGCTCCGGACCCGGTCGAACATGCCGGTCGCGATGTCCCGGTTGAGCGTCAGCGCGCTCATCATGCTCGACGACACCAGCGACAGGACGATCACGCCGGGGAGGAAGAACTGCAGGTACTCCCGGGGCGACCCGGCGATCGCGCCGCCGAGCAGGTAGGTGAAGACCAGCGTCAGGATGATCGGGAAGACCACCGCGGTGCCGAGATGGTCCTGTACGTAGCGAAGTTTGATCAGGTTCCGCCAGGCGAACGTGCGGACGGCGAACAGCGGGCCGGGGCGTGGTGGTCGTTGCGCGCCGGCCACCGACCGGCTGAAGATCTCGGCCGGCAGCGGCCGCACCTCCGTGCTGGGTGTCGTCATGCCCGTACCTCTGCTTCCTCTTCTTCGCTGGCGTCGAGCGTCGAGTGACCGGTGAGCGCGAGGAACACCGTGTCGAGCGAGGGCTGGCCGAGGGTGAAGTCGTCGACGTGGATGCCGGCCCGGGCCAGCTCGCCCAGGGCCAGCGCGGCCCGGTCGGGGTCGGCCACCCGCACCGACAGCCGGGCCGGGTCGGAGTCGAGGTCGACGGAGGCGCCGACGGCACCGGCGAGCAGGGTGCCCGCGTCGGCCCGGCGCTCGGGGTCGCGCAGCCGGACGTCCAGCACGCCGGCGGCGCGGCTCGCCTTCAGCTCGGGCGGGGTGCCCTGCGCCACGATGCGGCCCCGGTCGATGAGCGTCAGCTCGTCGGCGAGGTGGTCGGCCTCGTCGAGGTACTGCGTGGTCAGCAGGACGGTGCCCCCGTCCCGGACCAGCGCCCGGATCATCTCCCAGACCTCGCTGCGGCTGCGCGGGTCGAGACCGGTGGTCGGCTCGTCGAGGAACAGCAGCTCGGGGGTGACCACCATGCTCGCGGCCACGTCGATGCGGCGCCGCTGACCGCCGGAGAAGGTCTTCACCAGCCGGTTGCCGACCTCGGTGAGGTCGAACGCCTCCATCAGCTGCTCGGCCCGTGCCGTCGCGGAGGCGTGCCGCAGGCCCTGCAGGCGACCGGCGAGGATCAGGTTCTGCAGGCCGGTCATGTCCTCGTCGACCGACATGGTCTGGCCGGTGAGCCCGATGCGGCGGCGGACCTGGGCGGCCTCGCGGACCACGTCGTGCCCGAGCACGGTGGCGGTGCCGGACGTGGGCCGCATCAGGGTGGCGAGCATCTTGATGGCCGTCGTCTTGCCGGCCCCGTTGGGACCGAGGACCCCGTGGATCGTCCCGGCCCGCACCACCAGGTCCAGTCCGTCGACCGCGCGCGTCTGGCCGAAGACCTTCACCAGCTCGCGGGTCTCGATGGCCAAGGCCGGATTGGTTGTCATGCTCTCTCCCGTCGCGTCACAGGCGAACCCGGACAGCCGGATCACGGAATCCCGTCGGCGTCAAACTACAAGAAGCGCTTATATCAGTCAAGACTGCTATTAGCTGTGGGCCGAATTCAGTCGGGCGGATCCAGCCAGAGGTTCGCCGCGTCGTACCAGCGGTCCACGTGCGGCAGCGGGACGGCGTTGCGCACCCGGGAGCTGGTCAGGTGCGCGATGGTCGGCTCGCAGGCCAGGATCGGCACGATCGCGACGTCCCGGAGCACCTGCCGGTCGACGCGGTGCCACAGCTCCTCCGCCTCGGCCTCGGTGCGGGCGGACAGCGCCCGGTCGATCAGGTCGTCGACGACCGGGTTGTGGTAGCCGCCGTAGTTGGCCGTGCCGACCGCGGTGTTGGACTGGAACATCGGCTGCACGTACGAGCGGCCGTTGTTGCCGAACCAGTCCGGCATCCAGGCCGCCGGGGTGATGTCCCACTCCCCCGCCGCCGCCCGGGCCGGGTCCTGGAGGATGCGGTAGTACTCGTCGGTCTGGTCGATCTCCACCAGGCGCACGTCGACGCCGCCGGCGGTCAGGTCCTCGGCGATCGCCCTGGCCACCTGGCCGTGCACCGCGTCGATCCGGTAGATCATGGTCAGCCGCAGCCCGTCGGGGTATCCGGCCTCGGCGAGCAGCTCCCGGCAGCGCGCCCGGTCGCCCCGGTCGCCCGGCGTCGGGTACGGGTCGTACTCCCGGTGCCCGAAGTTGCCCGGTGGGATCGCCGTGTGCGCGGGCCGGGTCACGGTGCCGATGTTCATGTCGTCGAAGAACCGGACCAGGCGGGCCTTGTCGATCGCGTACGCGATCGCCAGCCGCACGGCCCGCCGGCGCAGCGCGCCCCGCTCGTTCGGGCTCTGCAGGTTGAACGCCAGGTAGGGGTTGAGCGCCCAGCCGAGGTTGCGGTCGGCGTCGGTGACGCGCCGGCGCGGGCTGCCCACGGCGGCGCCCCAGGACAGGTCCGCCGCCCCGCTCTCGATCTCGGCGCGGACCCGCTCGTCGCTGACCCGCGCCATCCGCACCTCGATCCGGTCGACGTAGCGGCGGCGGATCGGGTCGGCGTCGGCCCGCCAGGCGGGGTTGTGGTCCATCGTCAGGTGGCTGCCGGGCACGTAGCTGGTGATCCGGTACGGCCCGTTGGAACGGACCCGCCGCGCGAAGTCCGGCCCGTCCGGGACAACGTCGTCGAACTCCCGGGGCGCGGCCGAGGCGAACGGCATCGCCAGCAGGTTGAGCATGTCGTTGGCGGGGCGCAGCAGCTCGATCACCAGGGTCCGGTCGTCCTTGGCCCACAGCCCGTCGATCTCGTGGCCGTTCTGGTGGTCGGCCAGCTCGGCGGCGGTGGGCGTACGGCCGGCGAAGCGGGCGCGGTAGCCCTCGGCGAACTCCGCCATCCCGGCGATGGTGCTCGTGTAGTAGGCGATGGCCCCGGCGCCGGCGACCGGGTTGGCCATCCGCTTGAAGCCGCGCACGAAGTCCCCGGCGGTGACCGGCCGGGGCGGGTCGGTGTCCCACCGGACCCCGTCGCGCAGGCGGATCGTGTACGTGCGCCCGTCCTCGCTCAGGCCGCCGTTGCCCACCGTCGGCAGTTCGGCGGCCACGTCGGGGACCGGCACCAGCGCGGCGGCGTCCTCGGTGGTGGGATAGCTGAACAGCTGCCGGGCGAAGAGCCGGATGACCTGGTGGGAGAAGGCGTAGTAGGCGGCGGCGGGGTCCAGGTGGTCGAGGCCCCCGGGCCCGTAGTAGCGCAGCGTCCCCCCGTGGCGGGGCTGCTGGTCGTCGTCCGGCACGGTCTGCGACCCCTTCCGTCGAGGTTCAGGCCGGCACGCCGACCGCGATGGACATCACCGACGAGGTGCCGACCACCCGGTCCAGGCGCAGCCCGGCCGCGGCGAACAGCGGCGCCAACTCGGCGGCGGTGCGCTCCTGGCCGGTGCGCGCGGCGAGCATCATGAAGTCCATCTCCTTGCTCTGGTGGGCCCCGTTGCCCTCGGGGACGATCGCGTCGATGGCGAGCACGCGGCCGTGGGCGGGCATGGCCCGGCGGCAGTTGGTGAGGATCCGGACGCTGTCCTCGTCGTCCCAGTTGTGCAGGATCCGCTTGAGCACGTGCACGTCGGCGTGAGGCACCTCGCTGAGGAAGTCGCCCTCGACGACCTTCCAGCGACCCGCCACGTCCGGGGCGTCGAGCCGGTGGCGGGCGACCACCTCCGCCCGGTCGAGCAACACGCCCTGCAATCCGGGGTGCTCGCGCAGGACGGTGAGCAGGAAGCCGCCCCGGCCGCCGCCGACGTCCGCGACGGTGCCGGTGGCGGGAAAGCCGCCGGCGCGGGCGAGGATCAGGTGCTCCGCCGCGCTGACCGTCTCCATCCCCTCGTAGTAGAGCGCCTCGACCTCGGCGTCGCCGTCGAAGTAGGCGTCCAGGGAGCTGCCGAAGATGTCGGCGAAGGCGGGCCGCTCCGGCCCCAGCGCGCTCGCCACCCGGTGGCTCATCGTCCAGAACATGGTGTCGGTGAACATCAGGATGCCGGCCCGCGCCGGCACCGGCGAGTCCGACCGCAGCGCGGCGCCCTTGTCGGTGAGGGCGAACCGGCCGTCGGTCTCGCGGACCACGTCGCGGACCGCCAGCAGGCGCACGGGCTCGGCGGGCCACCCGGCCCGACCAAGCTTCTGGTACCGACCCGCGTACGCGTGAGACCTC
>NZ_JBSGDY010000111.1:0-21046 GCF_053602615.1 Micromonospora sp. NPDC004336 | reverse complement strand
GCGGGAGGTGCACTCCCCCCGCCCCGGTCACGTCGCGTTTTCAGGCGCTGATCTGCTTGCGGCCGTCGCCGTTGGCCGTGATCGTGACGCGGCGGGGCTTGGCCCGCTCCGCCACCGGGATGCGCAGGGTCAGCACGCCGTGCTCGTAGCCGGCCTCGAGCTTGTCGGTGTCGAGAGTGTCGCCGAGAAACAGCCGGCGGGTGAAGGTGCCCATGGGGCGTTCGGCGGCGACCAGCTCGACGTTGTCGCCGGTGGGCCGGCGCCGCTCCGCGCGGACGGTCAGCACGTTGCGCTCCACCGTGCAGTCGATGCTGTCCGGGTCGACGCCGGGAAGGTCGAACGCCGCGTAGAACCAGTCCCCGTCGCGGTAGGCGTCCAGCGGCATGACCGCCGGGCGGGCGGTGGTGCCGAAGAACTGCTCGGTGAGCCGGTCGATCTCACGGAACGGGTCGGTGCGCATCAACATGGTCCTGCCTCCTCGGTTCTCCTGGCCGAAGGTCCTTAGTTGAGTCTGGGCGACTCAACTTCCTCTTCTTGTTTAGCGCGCGGCGCGGGAGTCGTCAACTCCGGGGCCTCCTCGAACCAGGACCGCCGGGCCGGTCAGGCGCGGCGCGCCGGGAGCAGGGGGATCAGCGCCGCGGCCACCGCCAGGTGCATCGCGCCCAGGGCGGCCTTGGCTCCGCCGGTCGCGTCCGTGGCGACGACCGGAACGAGGGAGAGCAGCGCCAGCACCACCGCGACGACCGTCCAGACGACACCGGCCCGCCGGCCGAGGAGGCGCTCCAGCACGACCAGCCCGGCCCAGCCGACCAGGGCGGAGCCGAGGGAGAAGACGAGGACGGGAGCGAGCCCGACGGTGAAGGCGGGCTGGCCCGGGTTCTCCACCGTGTAGTCGACGCCCGCGATCGCGCCGGCGATCCAGATCAACGCGGAGGCCGCGACGGCGGCGCCGACGCCGAGGGCTCGGCGGCGGACGGACGGGGTGGTGGGGACGGTTTCTGCGGTCGCGCTCACGGCTGCTCCTGGGTCAGGGGGACACCAACAGATGCGACCGTATCAGATCGTCCCGGCCGAAACTATCTAGCGCGGAACTAACACTCGACGCGACCGCCGGGCCCGCAGTCGCCCGCGCCGCTGAGCCGGCCGCCGACCAGGCTCTCGATCGACCTGACGAAGACCGCGCGATCCTCCTCGGGCAGCGCCGCCAGCACGTCCTGCTGGATCCGGGCGGCGATCCGCTGCGCGGAGTCGAGGACCTTCTCCCCCTCCGGGGTGACCTCCACCAGGCGGGCCCGCCGGTCGCTGGGCGACGGGCGGCGCCGCGCCAGGCCGGCGGTCTCCAACTGGTCGAGGGTGACGACCATCGTGGTCTTGTCGATCCCGCACAGCTCCCCGAGCTGGCGCTGCGTCAGCCCGCCCTGCCGGGCCCTGAGCAGCACGCAGTGCGCCCGGGGCGAGATGCCGAGCTCGGCCACGCCCGCCGCGTGCTCCGCCATCAGCGCGTGACTGGCCCAGGAGAGCATGAACATCAGGTCAGGGGTGCCGCCCGGCGCGCACGAGGTCATGCGCCGAGGCTAACAAGATGCTCCGGCGGCAGACGGTTCGCGGCGCGGACGTTCAGTCGCCGACGCGCCAGTAGACGCCGTGCTCGCGGGCCAGCAAGCCCTCGTCGACCAGGTACCGCCGCACGGTCACGTGGTCGGAGCCGCCGCCGGCGCACCAGCCGCGCAGCACCTCGTCCACCGCCCGCTCCGGATAGCGCACCCCGGGCTCGAAGGACCTGGCCACGCGGGCCAGCACCACCCGCCGCCGGCCGCGCTGCGCCGGCAGACCGACCAGCGCGTCGTCGCGCACGAACGTGCGCAGCACCCGGTCGGCGGGCTCCCCCTCCGGCCGCGCGACGGCGGGCGTGCGGGCGGCCTCGCGCAGCCGGTCGACGTCCACCCGCAATCCGCCGTCGACGCCGGCCACCAGGCCCGCGTCGACCAGCCGCCGGAGCGCGGTGACGACCTGCCGCGCCGCGAGGCCGGTCCGCTCGGCCACCGCCGAGGCGTCGGCGCCGCCCAACACGATCGCCGCGAAGACCTGCCGTCGTACGTCGTCGGCGAGCGCCCCCGCCAGAGCCTGCGCTGTCATGCCGGCCACCCTGCCAGCAGCCGTACGACCGCCGCCACGGCATTTCGCCGTCGACCGCCTGCGGTCAGCCGCGCGGCTCCTCGGCGCGCCGCACGATCCGGCGCAGCAGGTCGGACAGCAGGCGCCGCTCGTCGGGGTCGAGGGCGGCGAGCAACCGCCACTCCTCCGCGCCGCGCACCTCCATGGCCCCCTGCCAGGCCGCCCGGCCGGCGTCGGTGAGTTCGACGTCGACCCGGCGCCGGTCGGTGACGGACGGGATCCGGCGCACCAGCCCTCGCCGCAGCAGGCCGTCGACCCGGGCGGTGACCGACGCGGGCGCCATCGCAAGGTCGCGGGCCAGGTCGGAGGGGGCCGCCCGGCCCCGCCGGCCGGCGAGGGCCTGCAGCGTGTCGAACTCGTGCCCCTGCAGGTCGAGCCGGGCCAGAACGCGTTCCTTGTCCTCCCGCAGGTGTCGGGTGAGGAACTGCATCCGGGTCACCGCCCCCTCGACGTCCGGATCGAGATCGGGCAGCACGACCCGCCAGCGTTCCACGTGCTGGTCGATCCGGTCGCGGGCGGTCATGCCGATCACCCTATGCCAGCCAGCAATCTTCGTTGTCGAACTATTCGATGTCGAAGTAGTCTGCTGGCATGCCTCATCCCCTCCGGAGACGCTCGTTCCGGCTGCTCTTCCTCGGGCGCACCGTCTCCGCCGTCGGCGACGCCGTCGTACCGGCCGCCCTGGCCCTCGCCGTGCTCCGCGCGACCGGCTCCACCGGCGCGCTCGCCGTCGTGCTGGCCTGCGCGATGCTCCCCCGCCTGCTCCTGCTACCCCTCGGCGGCGTGCTCGCCGACCGGCTCGACGCCCGCCGCGTCGCGATCCTCGCCGACCTCGTGCGCTGCCTCTCGCAGCTCGTCGTCGGTCTTCAACTGCTCGGCCAGGCGTCGCTCGGCGTGATCGCGGTGGCCTCCGCCGTCGGCGGCGCCGCGGCCGCGTTCGCCCTGCCCACCGCCTCGCCCCTGGTCGCCGGCACCGTCGAGGCGAGCCAGCGGCAGCAGGCCAACGCGCTGCTGGGCGTCACCGCCAACGCCAGCCGCCTCGCCGGCCCCGCGCTGGCCGGGGCGCTGATCTGGGCCGCCGGCCCAGGCTGGGCGTTCGTCCTCGACGCCGCGACGTTCGCGCTCAGCGCGTTGCTGCTCACGGTCGTCCGGGTCCACCACGTCCCGGTACCGAGACGCAGCATCCTCGCCGACCTCGCGCACGGCTGGCGGGAGGTCCGCAGCCGCGACTGGCTCTGGACCAGCCTGATCGGCCACGGCGTCTGGAACGGGGCCGCCGCCGTCCTGACCACGCTCGGCCCGGCGATCGCCGTGCGACGCCTCGGCGGCGAGGACGTCTGGGTGCTGATGCTGCAGGCCGGCGCGGTCGGCATGCTCGCCGGCGCACTGCTCGCCGCCCGGATCCGGCCCCGCCGCCCGGTGCTGCTGGCCAACCTCGGGCTCGCCGGCTACGCCGTGCCGCTGATCCTGCTCGCCGCCGCCGCGCCCGCCCCGCTGGTCGTCGCCGCCTACGGGACAGCGCTGGCCGCCCTCGGCTACCTCAACCCGGTGTGGGAGACCGTCGTGCAGGGACAGATCCCGCCGCCCGTCCTCGCCCGGGTCGCCTCGTACGACTGGCTGGTCTCACTGGCGGCGATGCCGGTGGGCTACGCTCTCGCGCCGATCACGGCGCGTGCCTGGGGCGATTCGGTGCCGCTGCTCGTGGCGGGCGCGCTGGTCCTCGTCGCCTGCGCCGGGACCGCCGCCGTGCCCGGGGTGCGCCGGGTCACCGACACGCCGGCGCCGCGCGGCGACCCGGTGGCCGCCGCGCGGTGAGCGCTCAGAGCTGGTGGCCCGTGGTCGCGTCCACGTGGTCGGGCACCGGGTCGTGCCGGTCCCCGACGCTCAGGGTGCCCGCCGGCTCGAACATCAGGATCGACGCGCCGCCCGGCGACGACGGCCGGTGCTCCACCCCGCGCGGCACCACGTGGACCGCGCCACGGGGCAGCACCACCTCCCGCTCGGCGCCCCCGTCGCCGTCCCGCAGGGCGATGCGCAACTCCCCCTCCAGGACCAGGAAGAACTCGTCGGTGTCGTCGTGGGCGTGCCAGACGTGCTCGCCGGCCACCTTCGCGACCCGTACGTCGTAGTCGTTGACCCGCGTGACGATGCGCGGGCTCCACAGCTCGGTGAAGCTGGCGAGCGCGCCCGCCAGCTCGATCGGCTCGTTTCTCATCCGGCCATCCTCGCCGCGCCGGCAGTCGCCTGTCAGCCCCGGCGGACCGTACGCGTCAGCGGCGGATCAACCCGCGCGCCCGGGCGGCGGCCACCGCCGCCGTACGCGAGTCGACCCCGAGCTTGCCGTAGACGTGGACCAGGTGCGTCTTGACGGTGGCCTGACTCAGGTGCAGCCGCCTGCTGATCTGCTGGTTCGACAACCCGTCGGCGACGAGTTGGAGGACCTCGGTCTCGCGGCGGCTCAGCGCCGTGCCCGGGGCACGCATCCGGTCGATCAGCCGGTGGGCGACCGCCGGGGCGAGAGCCGACCTGCCGGCCGCGGCGGCGCGCACCGCGGCGGCGAGCTCCTCCGGCGGGGCGTCCTTGAGCAGGTAGCCCGCCGCGCCGGCCTCGACGGCGGCGAGGATGTCGGCCTCCGTGTCGTAGGTGGTCAGCACCAGCACCACCGGGCCGTCGGGGCGCGCGGCGATGGCGGCGGTGGCGTCGGCGCCGTGCATGCCCGCGCCGAACTGGAGATCCATCAGCACCACGTCCACCCGGTCCCGGTCGGCGAGCGCGACGGCCTGCTCGGCGGTGGCGGCCTCGGCCACCACCTCGAAGTCCGGTTCGGTCGCGAGAACGGCGCGCAGACCGGCACGTACGACCGGATGGTCGTCGGCCAGCAGCAGCCGGATCGGTCGGCTCATGCGGTCGCCGGTGTCCCTTCGGTCGTCGGCCGGGCGAAGCGGACGGCCAGCGCCGTGCCCCGGCCGGGCGTCGACGCCACGGTCAGCGTCCCGCCCAGTTCCTCGGCCCGCGCCCGCATCGCCGCCAGCCCGAACCCGCCGCCCTCGGCGACGTCGTCGGGGTCGAAGCCGCCCCCGTCGTCGGCCACGTCGAGGACCACGCCGCGCCCGCCGTAGCGCAACGTCACCTCGGCGCTGGTCGCGCCCGCGTGGCGTTCCGTGTTGGCCAGCGCCGACTGCGCGATGCGCAGCAGCGCCACCTCGTGCGGGGTGGGCAGGCGCACCGCCGTACCGTCCAGCCGGAAGCGCACGGCCAGCCCGGACCGGGCGGCGGTCGTGGCGCACAGCCGGCGCAGCGCCGCGGGCAGCGAGCCGCCGTCGAGGCCGGGCGGGGCCAGGGCGCGGACGAACCGCCGGGCCTCCGCCAGGTTGTCCTGCGCGGTCCGGCGGGCCTGCTCGACGTGCTCGGCGGCGACGTCGGTCCGCCCCGGCAGGGCCCGCTGGGCGGCACGCAGCAGCAGTTGGATGCTGGACAGCCCCTGCGCGAGGGTGTCGTGGATCTCGCGGGCGAGCCGCTCCCGTTCGGCCAGGACACCGGCGGCGTGCTCGGCGGCGGCCAGGTCGGCGCGGGTGGCGGTCAACTGCTCGATCAACCGCCGGCGCTGCTCGCTCTCCCGGTACAACGCCTGGTAGCCCAGCACGGTGCCGACGGAGACGCCGGCGCCCAGGACAGGGCCGAGGACCGCACCGGGCGTGACGGCCCCCTGGTGACCGAGCACGCCGCCGACCGCCGCCACGGTCGTCGCGGCCACCGCGAGGACCCCCCACCGTGTCGGCAGCAGGTGCAGGTGCAGCAGGAACAGGGGGAACGCCAGCCACACCCCGTCGGGCGTGAGGCCGAGCAGCACCAACCACCCGGCGGTCAGCACCGCCAGCCACGCCGCCGCCGCGCGGCGGGACCGGCGCACCGACGGCAGCGCGGCGCCGACCGCGTAGCCGCCGGCCACCGCCAGCACCGCGGCGAACACGGCGGCGCGGTGCGACGCCGGCCCCGCCAGGGCACGTACGGCGACCACCGCGAGCAGACCCGCGACCAGCAGGTGCAGGCAGACGCGCAGCACCCGCAGCGGCCGGGCGAGCGATTCCGGGTTCACGATGCCTCCAGGCTAGGGCGCGCACGGCCGCCGCCATCAACCAAAGGGTTGATCCTGACCTGCGCACTTCGACGCGCCGGATGCGATCCGCCGCGCGATGCCGGCCGGCGGTGGCCGGGCGAGGGTTGGTGCCGGGTCGCCGCCGCGGCCCGCCCGCCCGCCCGCCAACGGAAGGCTGATGCGCTCGTGTTCGTCGCGTGGAGAGATCTACGGTTCGCCAGGGGCCGGTTCGCCCTGATGGGTACGGTCGTCACGCTGATGACGCTGCTGGTCGTCCTGCTCTCCGGCCTGACCGCCGGCCTGGGCCGGGACAGCACCTCGGCGATCACCGACCTGCCCGCCGAGCACCTGGCGTTCGCCGCCCCCGCCGGTGGGCAGGCGCTCTCCTTCACCGAGTCGACCGTGACGGCGCGGCAGTGGCGGCAGTGGCACGCCGTGCCGGGGGTGACGCGCGCCGACCCGCTCGGCATCGCCACCACGAGGGTCAGCGCCGGCGACCGCACCGCCGCGCTGTCCGCGTTCGGGGTCGCAGCCGACTCGCGGCTGGCCCCCGGCCCCGTCGGCGCCGGACAGGTCGTGCTGTCGCGCGGGGCGGCCGACGCCCTCGACGCCCGCCCGGGTCAGGAGGTGACCGTCGGCGGGCGGCGGCTGACCGTGGCCACGGTGGCCGGCGACGCCTCCCACAGCCACACCCCGGTCGTCTGGACCGACCTGACCGACTGGCAGCGCCTCGCCCCCGGCGCGACCGCCGACTCCGCCACCGTCATCGCGCTGACCACCGCCGGCGACGTCGACCTGGCCGCCGCCGACCGGCAGGCCGGCACCCGCACCGTCACCCGCGCGGCGGCGCTGTCCGCGATCGGCTCGTACACCGCCGAGAACGGCTCGCTCCAGCTCATGCGCGGCATGCTGTTCGCGATCTCCGCCCTGGTCGTCGGCGCGTTCTTCACCGTGTGGACCATCCAGCGCGGCCCCGACATCGCGGTGCTGAAGGCGCTCGGCGCCACCACCGGCCACCTGCTGCGCGACGCACTCGGACAGGCCCTGGTGCTGCTGCTCGCCGGAACGGCCGCCGGCACCGGGCTGGCGGTGACGATCGGCGCGGCGGCGTCGGGCACGGTGCCGTTCGCGCTCACCGGCGGATCCGTCCTGCTGCCGGCCGCCGTGATGGTGGCCCTCGGCGCCGTCGGCGCCGCCCTGTCCGTACGCCGCATCACCTCCGTCGACCCGCTGACCGCCCTGGGGAGCGCCCGATGAGCCTGGACCTGACCGACGTCACCCTCACCTACCCGGACGGCGACGCCCGGCTGACCGCGCTCGACCGGGTCAGCCTGCGCGTGCCGGCCGGCACCACGACCGCCGTCGTCGGCCCGTCCGGCTCCGGCAAGTCGAGCCTGCTGGCGGTGGCCGCCACCCTGGTCACCCCCGACTCGGGCCGGGTCGTCCTCGCCGGCGCCGACACCACCGGCCTGAGCCGCCGGCAGGCCACCGCCCTGCGGCGCGCGAAGGTCGGGATCGTCTTCCAACAGCCCCACCTCATCGCGTCGCTGACCGCCGCCGAACAGCTGGAGGTGATCACCCACCTCGGCGGCGGCCCGCGCCGGGCCGGCCGCGAGCGCGCCGCCGAACTGCTGGCCGCCGTGGGGCTGACCGGGCAGGCCGGCCGCCGTCCGCACCAGCTCTCCGGCGGGCAACGCCAGCGGATCAACATCGCCCGTGCCCTGATGAACGACCCGGCGGTGCTGCTCGTCGACGAGCCGACCAGCGCGCTGGACCACGAACGCGGCGCGGCGATCGTCGACCTGCTCACCGGGCTCACCCGGCAGCGCGGCACCGCCACCGTGCTGGTCACCCACGACCGGGGCCACCTCGACCGCGTCGACGCCGTCGCCGAGATGGTCGACGGCCGCCTGCGCGTACCCACCCGGACCTGACCGGTTCGCTGCCCGGTCAGGGGCCCTCCGCGCGGCGGCGGCCAGCCCGGGGATCACCGGCGCCGCGCCGCCGCGCGGGGCCCGGGCGCTGCGCGCCGCCGCCGCGTACGGCAGAGTGGCACCGACGATCGAGGGGCGGCCCGACGGGCCGGTGACGGGAAGGCGGTGGCCGTGGAGGGTCCGACCGGGGTGGTGTTCCCGACAACCGACGCGGGGCGCAGCACCTCCGCGCTCGGGCGGGCGGTCGTCGCCGACGCCCTGCGCGCCGTCGATCCGGTGGGCGCGCGCTCGGCCGAGCACGAGACCAACTGGCGGCACGGCTACCTCGGGCACTTCCGGCGGCTCGTCGAGGCGGGCCTGCTCTCCCGCGACGCCGCGGTGACGATCGCCCGGGACGGGCTCGCCTCCCTGCACCGGCGGATGACCGTGGTGCGCGCCGACGGCACCGAGACCGGCCTGGGCGAGGTGTTCGCCGCCCCCGCCGACGCCGCGCCGCTGCACACCGCGACGGTCGCCGGCACCGCGGAGGCCGAGCGCGAGCTGTCCCTGCCGTACCGGGGTCAGCGGCTGCGCGGCGACGACCTGCGTCGCCGGCTCGACGCGTGGGTCGCCGCCGGCGTCGTCGAACCGTCCTGCGCCGACGCGGTACGCGCCGTCATGGCCAACCCGGACTGGCTCAACCTGCGCGACCAGCGCGTCGTGGTGCTCGGCGCGGGCGCCGAGATGGGCCCCCTGCCGTCGGTGCTGCGCTGGGGCGGCGACGTGGTCGCCGTCGACCTGCCGCGCCCGGAGATCTGGCGACGCCTGCTGCACACGGCGCGGCGCTCCGCCGGCCGGCTCCACCTGCCGGTGCCGGCCGGCACCGACCCCGACGACGGCGCGCTCGCCGCCCACGCGGGCGCCGACCTGCTGCACCACCTCCCGCGGGTCGCCGACTGGCTGCTCGGCGTCGACGGCCGGCTCGTGCTGGGCAACTACGTCTACGCCGACGGCGCGACCAACGTCCGGGTCGCCACCGCCGTCGACGCGCTCACGCTCCGGTTGCAGGAGCGCCGCGACGACGTGGCGCTGGCGTTCCTGGCCACCCCCACCGACGTCTTCGCCGTGCCCGGCGACGCGGTGCGGCACGCCGAACGGGGCTACGCCGCGCGCGGCGTCGTCCGGCGGTCGCTGCGGGTCGCCTCCGGGGGCAGGCTCCTGCACCGCAACTACCCGCCGGACGCCGATCCCGGCGTCAACGACAGCCTCGTTCCGCAGCAGGGTCCCAACTACGCGCTGGCGAAACGGCTCCAGCGGTGGCGGGCGACGGTGGCCCGGGACGCGGGGGCGACGGTGTCGTTCGCGGTGGCGCCACCCACCCGCACCCGCTCGGTGGTGCGCAACCGCGCCCTCGCCGCCGCGTACGCGGGCGCGCACCGCTTCGGCATCGAGGTGTTCGAGCCGGCCACCAGCAACACGCTGATGGCCGCGCTCCTGGTGCACGCCCTGCGCACCGGCGGCCCGGCGCTGCCGCACCCCTGGCAGGACGAGGCGTACGGCGCCGCGCACGGCGGGCTGTGGCGGGTGCCGTACGCCCCGCGCAGCGCGCTGGGCCTCGCCGTCCTGCTCGGCTTCGGCGGCGCGCGCGCCTGACCCGCCGGGGCGCACCGCCCCGCGCGGCGCCTGGCCGGGCCTCCGGTGTCGCTCCACCAGGCTCGCCGGTGATGGCTAACAGCTCGCCGCTGCCGGCTTACGGCTGACGGCTGTTCGCTGGTGGCCGGCGGCGGCTGGTGGCTCAGCCCAGGTCGAGCCGGTCGGCCAGGCCGGCCCGGGCGAAGGCGTCGACGACGTCGTCCCGGCCCTCGGTGAAGTGCGCCCAACTGTCCACGTGCACGGGCACGACCCGACGCGCCCCCAGGATGCGGGCGGCCTCGGCGGCCCGGGCGCCGTCGAGTGTGAGCAGCTCGCCGTCGAACATGTGCGTGCGCACGGCCCCGGCGAACAGTACGGCGGTGTCGACCGGCCCGAACCGGTCGGCGATCTGCCGGACCAGATCCAGCGCGGCGTTGTCGCCGCTGACGTAGACCGTGGGCAGGTCGGCGGCGGTCAGCACGAACCCGATGACCTCGCCGGTGATCGGCTCGCAGCCCTCCGGCCCGTGCCGGGCGGGCACGGCGGTCACGGTCACCGTGCCGCCGCCGGGGCGCTCCAGCTCGACGGACTCCCAGGGCGCCAGGCCCCGGGCGGTGCCACCGAGCCGACCCGCGCCGCCGGTGGTCGTGACGGTGAGGGGAACGTCGGCGAGCAGGGCCCGACCGGCGTTGTCGAGGTTGTCCGGATGCTCGTCGTGGGAGAGCAGCACCACGTCGACCGGGCCCACGCCCGCCGGAGTGTCGGAGGCGGGAGCCGTCTTGGTGAGGACCCCGCCCGGGGCCTCCGGGTAGTCGCCGGGGGCGTCGAAGGTCGGGTCGGTCAGGAACCTGAGCCCGCCGTACTCGACGAGGGCGGTCGGGCCGCCGACGACGCGGACGGGGACGGCGGTGGTGCTGGTGTCGGTCACGATGGTTCCTCACGGTAGAGGGTTCGATTTGCCGTGAGAAACGTAGGCGACCATCACGGTAAAACGCAAGATGTAACATGAGAGGCGTGACGGAATCCGCGATCGTCGGGGCCGCCGGCCCGAATCAGGCGCCGGGTGCCGATCAGCACGTCTCGCTGGACTTCGCCAACAGCGCCCTGGTCCTCCCCGGCGGCCAGCCCCTCGATCTCCTCGGCACCCCCGGAGACGCCGCGCGGTGGCTGGTCGAACGCCAGCTCACCCCGCCCGGAACGGGGCTGCGGGAGGTGTGCGCGGGGCGGCTGCGCGCGCTGCGCGAACAGACACGAGCGCTGATCGCCGCCCGGATCGACGGGCGCCCCGCCCCGACAGACGCCCTCGACACGATCAACGACGCGCTGACCACGGCGCCCGCCGCGAGCCTGCTGTGCTGGGACCAGGCCCGCGGCCTGCACCGCGCTCCCGCGCACCCCGTCACGCAACTCGTCGACCACGCCATGGCGGTCCTGGCCGCCGACGCCGCCGACCTGCTGACCGGCCCGCACGCCGAGCGCCTCGCCGCCTGCGGCTCCGCCCCCTGCACCCGCTACCTGCTGCGCACCCACGCCCGCCGGCACTGGTGCTCCATCCGCTGCGGCGACCGCGCCCGCGCGGCCCGCGCCTACGCCCGGCGCACCCGCGCGGAGACACGCTGACCCCGGAGCGCACCCGTTCGACGCGGCAGGCCCGAGGATACGCGCCCACCGCCGGCGGACGCGTAGCACACGGTCAGTGCCTTCCCGCAGCGACTCGGCGCGGCCGTCAGTGCGCTTCCAGGACGAAGAAGAGGAAACAGATGAAGGCCTTCCGGTCGCCCAGCTCGGGCGGAAGGAGCTCGCGCGGGGTGTCGGGTGCGAAGGGAGGCTCACTGATGACCGCGATGCGGAAGCCGGCCTCGGTGAACGCGTCGCTCATGGCGTGCAGGGGCCGGTGCCAGAAGGTCAGCACCGCGCGCTCGTCGCCGAAGGTGTACTCGTCCGAGTACTCGGTGACGGAGAAGTAGTCGGCGCCGGGGTCGCTCGCCTCCAGGACGCGGGGGTGGTTGACCGACAAAAGGAGGCGGCCACCGGGCCTCAGTACGCGCCGCAGCTCGGACAGTGGCGCCTTCCAGTCCCGCAGGTAGTGCAGCACGAGCGAGGCGACGACGTCGTCGAACGCGCCGTCGTCGAACGGTAGCGGCTGACCGAGGTCGGCCACCCGCAGGTCGGCGTCCTCACCCAGCCGCTTTCGCGCCAGCTCGACCATCGCCGGGCTGGCGTCGAAACCGGTGACGACCGCGCCCCTCGCACGGAGGGCCTCGAAGAGGGGCCCGGAACCGCACCCCGCATCGAGTATCCGACGGCCGTGGACATCGCCGGCGAGCCTGAGCATCGCCGGCCGCTCGTAGTGGGCGTTGAAGAGGCCCGACTCGTTTTCCCTCGCGTAGCTCTCGGCGAAGCCGTCATAGTGGTCGGCCCTCATCAGGTCCTCGCTTCTGTGGGTGCTCGTCGGGCCGGTCGATGGTGCCACACGTCGTCGAGTCCGGGTCCGTGCCGCAGCGGCCCCACCCAAGGCGTCAACACCGGGTGGGACGGGTCGTTCAACTTGACGCCTCCGCACGAGCGCCCTCCCGCGCGAGGAGGTAGCGGGCGGCTGCCATGAGCGCGTCGGGTGAGTCCTGGAACGCGCCGAGCCCGACGGCGCACTCGCCGCAGAGCAGGCCACGTACTTGCCGCGAGTCGTGGCAATGGTCGACGACGAGGCGAAACGGCTCAGCGGTCGGTGTGCCGTCAAGTCGTGGCCGGCCCCCGGACCTGACCTTCAGGTCGCTCTCGTGCCTACCGCAGATGGCGCACCGGTAGTCCTGGGCCGCACGCCGCGCGTCGTACTCCTGCGGCCGGATCCGGTAGAGGGACCAGAGGTTGTCGGCTCGGATCTTGTCCGGATTGGCCCTGCGGTTCTTGTGGTTGTTGGCGCGGGCGTACTCGCGGCACGGTGCGCACGAGACCAACTCGCGGCCGGCCTTCAGGAAGCTCTCGATCGGTCGGGTCTTCTCGCACCGACGGCACACCTTGGACACGTAACAACAATACTCCATATTGTTGTTACCCAAGAACAGTCATTATGGTGCGCTGCCGTTCTGTCCTATTTGTCCGCACCGTCTATCGAATTACTGTTACCGGTAATCCAATAATCTCGGCCGAGGGCGCGCCGTCGGGGCGACACGTGGACAGCCGAATCCTCTTTGCCCCGGCGCCGGCCGGCCTGAAGGATGCGGATCGTGAAGGTCGGGATCCGACCCGTTCAACTCCTTCGGTTTCTGACTCCTCTCTGGAAGGGTGGCGAACTCTCATCGACAGTCAGCAGGAACAGGCCGATCCGAGGCAGGCGCTCCACGAGCTGGTCCTGCGGCTGGACGGCGATCAGGACCCCGGTCGCCGGCGGCGTACCGCGCGACTGGTCGAACAGCTCGCGAGGCCCGCGGCCGGGTTCCTTCAGCCCCGGTTCGAGGAACTGCTGCGTCGGTACGTTGCCGCCGGTGACTCCGTCGCTCGCGATCAGATCGCGCGGGTGCTGGCGGGGGCCTGCGGATCCGCCGCGTTGCCCGCTTTGTCGCGGGCACTCGTCGGGGACCGCGACGACGACGGCGACACGCTGCAACGTGACGTCCTCAAACTGTTCAGGGACTCGCCCACGGAGGCGTTGGCGCAGGCCATGTCGTGCCTCGCCGCCGAGGATCCCGGTCTGCGTCGGGTGGGGGTGTGGAGCCTGAGCGTTCTCGACTGGAGCCAGCGGGACGAACACATCGAGCTGGTCGTCAAGGCCGGGTCCGACGTGGACTCGTCGGTGCGAGCCGAGGCGGTGAGTGCGCTGGGGTCGGTCTTCGGAGCGGGTCACCCCCGGGCTCGGGAAGCGGTCGTGGCCGCGGTCGGCGACGTTGACCCCGAGGTCAGGCGCTGCGCGGTGGAGGCCCTGCGCTCGTGGTCCGACGACGAGGCGGAGGCGCTGTTGCCGGCCTGCGCCGACGACCAGGACAGCCGGTGCGATCGGTCGCCCGGGCGCCCTGACATCTTCTGACGGCTCGTCGCGCGGGGGCTCCGGCCGCACGGAGCCGTCCCCGGCACGCGCCCTGCGCGTTGCCCGTCGTTTGAAGGTTGCGCGCCGTCATCCAGCGCAGAGCGCGCAAAGGGTTCACCCGGTGGTTCAGGAATACGGTTGAGTTCATGACTGCTGGCACCAGAGACACCGTCCACGCCCTCGAGGCCGCGACCGTCATGCGGCTGCTCCCGACCCGGCCCAGGCTGCTCGCCCTGGGCGAGCCCACCCACGGCGAGGAGACCCTGCTCGGCGTACGCAACGAACTGTTCCGGCAGCTCGTCGAGCAGGAGGGCTACCGGACGATCGCCGTCGAGAGCGACTGCCTGACGGGCCTGGTCGTGGACGACTACGTCACGTCCGGCAGGGGCTCCCTCGACGAGGTCGTGGAGCGCGGCTTCAGCCACGGATGGGGCGCCTTCCCGGCCAACCGGGAGCTGGTGCGCTGGATGCGCGCGTACAACGAGGACCGGCCCGCGTCCGAGCGACTGCGCTTCGCCGGGTTCGACGGCCCGCTGGAGATCACCGGCGCGGCGAGCCCCCGGCGGGCCCTCACCGCGCTCCACGACCACCTCGCCGCCCGGGCCGACGCCGACCTGCTCCCCTGCACCGCCGACACGCTCGACCGGCTGCTCGGCGACGACGACCGGTGGACCGAACCCGCCGCGATGAGGGACCCCTCCCGGTCCGTGGGGCGGACGCCCGAGGCCGCGCGGCTGCGACTGCTCGCCGACGACCTGGTGGCGCTGCTCGACGCGCAGGCGCCACAGCTCGTCGCGGCGTCCACCCCGGACGAGTGGGACCGGGCCCGCCTGTACGGGCGCACCGCCACCGGCCTGCTGCGCTACCACTCCCGCATGGCCGACACGTCACCCGGGCGCATGGCCGGACTGCTGGCCGTGCGGGCCTCGATGATGGCCGCCAACCTGCTCGCCATCGCCGAGCGGAGCCCGGCGCTGGTCAACGCGCACAACGGCCATCTGCAGCGGAACGAGAGCGGGATGCGGATGGGCGGCCGGCCGGTGCGGTGGTGGAGCGCCGGCGCGATCGTCGACGCCCGCCTGGGCGACGGGTACGGCTTCGTCGCCACGGCCCTCGGCACGATCCGCCACCACGGCGTGGACGACCCACCCCCGGACACGGTCGAGGGGATGCTGTCCGCGCTCCCGGAGGACCGGTACGTCGTCGACGCCCGCCGGCTGGCCGCGGTCCTGGGCGACGCGGCACCCGCTCCCCGCGTGTCCCCCTGGTACGGCTACGCGCCGCTGGACCCGGCGCACCTGACCGACGTCGACGCGATGGTGTTCGTCCGGGACGCCCGGCAGGGCTAGGCAGGGTGCGGCGGCAGCGCGCCGGGACCCGGTCGACCGGAGCGTGCCGGGCTCACGCGCGGAAGGTCCGGCGGTAGGCGTCCGGCGGCACGCCGACGGTGCGGTGGAAGTGGCGGCGCAGCGTCGTCGCCGTGCCCATCCCCGCTGCCGAGGCGATGGTGTCCACGCTGTCGTCCGTGGCCTCCAGCAGCTCCTGCGCGCGGCGGATCCGCTGCGTCAGCACCCACTGCAGCGGGGTGGTGCCGGTCACCGAGCGGAAGTGGCGGGCGAGGTGGCGTGAGCTCATGTTCGCCTGGCGGGCCAGGTCCTCCACCGTGAGCGGCTGGTCCAGCCGCCGCATGACCCAGGGCAGCAGGTCGGCCAGGGGATGGTCGTCCTCGGCGGGCACGGGCGTGGTGACGAACTGGGCCTGGCCGCCGGCCCGGTGCGGCGGCACGACCAGGCGGCGGGCGAAGACGTTGGCGACCGCCGAGCCGTGGTCGCGGCGGACCAGGTGCAGGCACAGGTCCATCGCCGCGGCCTTGCCCGCGGAGGTGAGCACGCTGCCGTTGTCGACGTAGAGCACGTCCGGGTCCACCAGCACCCGGGGATAGCGCGCGGCGAGTTCCTCGGTGTGGGCCCAGTGCGTGGTCGCCCGCAGCCCGTCCAGCAGGCCCGCGGCGGCGAGCACGAACACGCCGGTGCACAGCGAGACCACCCGGGCGCCCGACTCGTGGGCCGCGCGCACCGCCTCGACCAGGTCGGCGGGCGGAGCCACGTCGACGTCGGCCAGGGCGGGCACGATCACGGTGTCGACGTCGGCCAGCCCGTCGAGCCCGCAGTCCGGCTCCAGCAGGAACCGGCCGACCCGCACGGCGTGCGTGCCGCACACCCGGACGTCGTACCAGGGGCCCGGCAGGGCGGCCGGGGCGGAGCCGAAGACCTCGTAGGCCAGGGCCAACTCGAAGTGCAGCATCCCGTCGGTGGCGACGACGGCGACGGAACGGGGGGCGGGGCTCACGTCGGGGATTGTATGGGGCGTGCCGTTGCGGACACCGCCGCGGTCGGCCCGTCGGCGGCGTCCCGGCGGAGTGCCAGGATGGGATCATGGACGCGGGGGAACTGCACGGGAGGAAGGCCGAACAGGACGCGATCGCCGAACTGCTGACGGCGGCGCGGGCCGGCACCAGCTCGACGCTGGTGCTGCGGGGCGAGCCGGGCATCGGCAAAACGGCGCTGCTCGACCACGCCGTCGCGGCGGCCGGCGACATGCGGCTGCTGCGCGGCACGGGCGTCGAGTCCGAGGCGGAGCTGCCCTTCTCCGGGCTGCAACTGCTGCTGCGTCCGGCGCTCGGCCACCTCCCCGCGCTACCCGACCCGCAGCGCACGGCCCTGGAGGCGGCGTTCGGGCTCGGGCCCGCGGCCGGCTCCGAGCCGATGCTGGTGGGGCTGGCGGTGCTGTCCCTGCTGGCGGAGCACGCCGACGAGACGGGACTGCTGTGCCTCGTCGACGACGCGCAGTGGCTCGACCGGGCGTCGCGCGAACCGCTGCTGTTCGCCGCCCGCCGCCTGCACGCCGAGGGCATAGTGATGATCTTCGCCGCTCGGGACGGCGAGGGCTGCTTCCCCGTGCCCGGCCTCGGTACCGGCGCCGCCCGCCTCGACCGCGTGGGCGGCGTCGCCCGCGTGGCCCGCCTCGACCGCGTGGCCGGCGGCGGTCGCTCCGCCGTCGGTGGTCGCTGCGGGGTCGTCGGCGGGCAGCTCACGGGTGCCCTCGGGGCCCGTGCGAGCGGGCGCTGCGGGGGAGGACGTGGGCTGCCCGGTGGGCGCCGGATCCCGGCCCTGGTCCGGGCCCGGGGTGCTCCCGTCGGCCGGCCGGTCCGGGCCCGGCTGCGGCTGCGGCATCGCGGCAATCTCCTCTCGCGCCGGTCCGAGGTTAGTACCGACGTGCCAACGCGGCGATCCCGCCCACCGCCGGCGAACCGCACGGCGGGCGGCGGGGCAGCCAGAACGACCGCCCCGCCGGGCGTTGGACAGCGGAACCGGCGGCGTGGGACCACAGGACCGGCGGGCGCGGGGCCACAGGACCGGCGGGCGCGGGACCACAGGGCCGTCCGGGGGCGGACGGCGCGGCGGCGGCGTCCGCGCGGTCGCCCCCGGCGGGGCGCGTACCCTTGGGCATCATGAGCGTCCCGTCCACCACGCCGCGCCCCGTCGCGACCAATTCGGTCTGGCCCCGGCTGGAGCCGCTGCTGCCCCAGGTCACCAAGCCCATCCAGTACGTCGGTGGCGAGCTGGGCGCGGTGGTCAAGGACTGGGACTCGGCGGCCGTGCGCTGGGCGCTGATGTATCCCGACGCCTACGAGGTCGGCCTGCCCAACCAGGGCGTGCAGATCCTCTACGAGGTGCTCAACGAGCTGCCCGACGTGCTCGCCGAGCGGACGTACGCGGTCTGGCCGGACCTGGAGCGGCTGATGCGCGCCCACGGTGTGCCGCAGTTCACCGTCGACGCGCACCGCTCGGTGCGCGACTTCGACGTGTTCGGCGTCTCCTTCTCCACGGAGCTGGGCTACACCAACCTGCTCACCGCGATCGACCTGGCCGGCATCCCCCTGCTCGCCGCCGACCGCACCGACGCCGATCCGGTGATCGTGGCCGGCGGTCACGCGGCGTTCAACCCGGAGCCCATCGCCGACTTCGTCGACGCCGCCGTGCTCGGCGACGGCGAGGAGGCGGTCCTGGAGATCACCGGGATCGTCCGGGAGTGGAAGGCAGAGGGCTCCCCGGGCGGGCGCGACGAGCTGCTGCTGCGCCTGGCCCGCACCGAGAGCGTCTACGTGCCGCGCTTCTACGACGTGGACTACCTGCCCGACGGCCGGATCCAGCGGGTCGTGCCGAACCGGGCGGACGTGCCCTTCCGGGTGCACAAGCGCACGACGATGGACCTGGACGCCTGGCCGTACCCGAAGAAGCCCCTGGTGCCGCTCGCCGAGACGGTGCACGAGCGGTACGCGGTGGAGATCTTCCGGGGCTGCACCCGGGGCTGCCGGTTCTGCCAGGCCGGCATGATCACCCGTCCGGTGCGCGAGCGCTCGATCACCACGGTCGGCCAGATGGTGCAGCAGGGGCTGGAGTTCTCCGGCTTCCACGAGGTGGGGCTGCTGTCGCTGTCGTCGGCCGACCACTCCGAGATCGGCGACATGTGCTCGGGCCTGGCCCAGCAGTACGAGGGCACCAACGTCTCGCTCTCGCTGCCGTCGACCCGCGTCGACGCGTTCAACATCGACCTCGCGCAGGAGCTGTCCCGCAACGGGCGGCGCACCGGTCTGACCTTCGCCCCGGAGGGCGGGTCGGAGCGGATCCGCAAGGTCATCAACAAGATGGTGTCGAAGGACGACCTGATCCGCACCGTCGTCACGGCGTACACCAACGGCTGGCGGCAGGTGAAGCTCTACTTCATGTGCGGCCTGCCCACCGAGACCGACTCCGACGTCCTCGAGATCGCGGACATGGCCCACGAGGTGATCAGGGCCGGCCGGGCCGCCACCGGGTCCAAGGACATCCGCTGCACGGTCTCCATCGGCGGGTTCGTGCCGAAGCCGCACACCCCCTTCCAGTGGGCCTCGATGGAGCGGCCGGAGGTCATCGACGGCCGGCTCAAGCTGCTCAAGCAGGCGATCAACTCGGACCGCTCGCTGGGGCGGGCGATCGGCTTCCGCTACCACGACGGCGAGCCCTCGCTGATCGAGGGCCTGCTCAGCCGGGGCGACCGCCGGGTCGGCGCGGTGATCCGCAGGGTCTGGGAGAACGGCGGCCGGTTCGACGGCTGGAGCGAGCACTTCTCCTACCAGCGCTGGGTGGACGCGGCAGCCGAGGTGCTGCCGGCCTTCGGGGTCGACCTCGACTGGTACACGACCCGCGAGCGCGACGAGCTGGAGGTCCTGCCCTGGGACCACCTGGACTCCGGCCTGGACAAGGACTGGCTCTGGCAGGACTGGCAGGACTCGCTGAGCGAGTACGAGCAGGACGACTGCCGGTGGACCCCGTGCTTCGACTGCGGCGTCTGCCCCTCGATGGACACCGAGATCCAGATCGGCCCGACCGGGAGGAAGCTCCTCCCGCTCACCCCGGTCAACGGCCTCAAGCTGCCCACCGGCGCCCAGCAGTAGCCGTCGCCCCCCCGCCCGGGCCCCACACCGTTGATCATGGAGTCGGTGGCGGCCGGTCGTGGCGTCGGTGGCGGTGCCGCCGCGCGTCGTCGACAATGACGCCATGATCAACCAATACTGACCGAACGAGGAGCACGACGATCAGTAGGAAACCACAGCCAGAGGGCGGCCAGGCGCCGGTCGTCCAGCGCGTCCGGATCCGGTACGCCAAGCGCGGCCCACTGCGCTTCACCTCCCACCGGGACTTCGCGCGGGCGTTCGAGCGGGCCCTGCGCCGGGCCGGCGTGCCGATCGCCTTCTCCCAGGGCTTCACCCCGCACCCCAAGATCTCGTACGCCAGCGCCGCGCCCACGGGGGTCGCGAGCGAGGCGGAGTACCTGGAGATCGGCCTCCGGGAGCCGGTCGACCCGCAGGAGCTGCGCGCCGCGCTGGACGCCGCGCTCTCGCCCGGGCTCGACGTGCTCGACGCGGTCGTGGCCGGCGGCGGGAGTCTTGCCGACCGGATCGAGGCGTCGCACTGGCGGATCGAGCTGCCCGAGGTCGACCCCGCCGTCCTGGAACGTGCGGTTTCCGCCTTCACCGCCGCCGACGAGGTGCTGGTGGAGCGCATGACCAAGCAGGGCCGCCGCACGTTCGATGCCCGGGCTGCGGTGATGAACATCGATGTCGTGCCGCCGACGGAGACGCCTTCCGGGGCCCCGGCCGTACCGTGTGCGATACTCGAACTGGTCGTGCGGCAGGTCACCCCCGCCGTGCGGCCCGATGACGTCCTTTCCGGCCTCCGCGTGGTGGCCGACCTGGAGCCGCCGGTCTCCCCGAGGGTGATCCGGCTGGCGCAGGGCACGCTGACCGCGCAGGGCGCGATCGCGGATCCGTTGGACGCGGACCGCGACGGGGCAACCATCGGTGGACGCTGACCGTCGGTCGGCGTCCAGGCAGGCAGACTTCGGCGGTCGCGCACCCTGCGCGCCCGGCGGAAACACTTTTGCGGCGACCCTGCGTGGCAGCGCTCACCCGCGCCCGGGGCAGCCAGAACTGGAGAACGTCCATGCTCGAGAACGAGCCCGAGGGCGGCGAACGGACCGGTTCACAGCCGGCCGACGAGACCGCTGACAACAGCACCACCGGGAACGCGACTGGCGCCCCGAGCGGCACGGGAGCGCAGGACGCGGCCACCGGCACGGCCGACGCCGGAGCGACGGAGGCGGGACAGGCGCCCGTCGCGCCGGCCCGGCGGCGTACCACCCGGCGGCGCACCGCGCCGCTGAACCAGCCGGAGCAGACCGAGGCGCCGGTCGAGGCGTCGACCGCCCCGGTGCCGGGCAGCGCCGAGGCGCCCCAGGCCGAGGTCCTCGCCCCGGTCTCCGGTGACCTCGACGCCGCCCCGAAGACGACGCGCCGCCGCCGCAAGGCCACCACCGCCAAGGCCGCCGGGGAACCGGCGTCGACCGCCGAGGAGCAGGCCGCCGGGGAGCCGCCGGCCACGGCGGGGGAGGCCCCCGCCGAGACCGCGCCGCCGGTCAAGGCGACCCGTACCCGCCGGAAGAAGGCCGCCCCCGCGGCGGCCGAGCCGGCCGCGCAGGCCCCGGCCGACGTCGCCGGGCTCACCACCCAGGTGGCCGCGCTGAAGCGCCCCGACCTGGACGCGATGATGGAATACCTCGGCGCCGACTACTACGTCACCGGCCGGGAGGGCGAGCGCCGGCAGGTCG
>NZ_JBSGDY010000110.1:0-21054 GCF_053602615.1 Micromonospora sp. NPDC004336 | reverse complement strand
TCACCATCTCACCAAACCCACCAACCGGGTTCGTTTAACCCCCTGGTTTCAAAACCCCCTAGTTTTACACACTTTGCTAACCACCGACCGTGCTGGGGCGCGCGCGTAGCGGCGCGGCAGACGCGCGCCTGGTGGAGCGGCAGGCGCGACAGGCCCGCGCCCGGTAGCGCGGTAGACGCCCGGTGGCGCGGCAGGCGCGCGGAGCGCGGGCGGTGACGCGGCAGGCGCGCGGGCGGTGACGCGGCAGAGCGCGGGCGGTGACGCGCGTGGCGGCGCGGCAGGCCCGCGGAGCGCGTGCGGCGGCGCGGCAGGCCGGGCGCGGTCGGTGCCCGTCAGCGTTCGGTGCGGCGGGGACGCCAGACCACCAGCGCGGTGGAGGTGCGGTTGGTCGGCACCAGGTCGCTGCCCGGGAAGCGGGCCAGCGCCTCCAGCTCGGCGATCCGGCGGTACGCGGCGTCCAACTCCGCCTCCAGCCGGGCCACCCGCTGCTGCGCCTGCTCCAGGAGCCGCTCCAGCCCGATGATCCGCTTGACCCCGGCGAGGTTGATGCCGTCGTCCTGGCTGAGCCGCTGGACCTCGCGCAGCAGCACCACGTCGCGGACGCTGTAGCGCCGCCCGCCGCCGGCGGCCCGTCCCGGCTGGACCAGGCCCAGCCGGTCGTACTGGCGCAGGGTCTGCGGGTGCATCCCCGCCATCCGCGCCGCCACCGAGATCATCAGCACCTTGGCCTCGTAGGCAGGGTCACCCGAACCGACGAACTCGTCCGACATCCCGCTCACCTCCGCGTGCGCTCCACCGAGCCGATCGAACACCGGGTCAACTGAATCGACGTACCCGCGCGTCGAGATGTTCCCGCGCGGCCGGCGGGGTCTGCGCGGCGAACGTCTCCAACGCCGTGCGCGCCTCGTCGGACAACCGTGCGGGCACCACCACGTCGAGCGTCACCAGCAGGTCGCCCGCCCGCCCGTCGCGGCGGACCACCCCCTTGCCCCGGGCCCGCAGGACCCGACCGCTCGGCGTGCCCGGCGGCACCCGCAGGGTGACCGCGCCGTCGAGGGTGGGCACCCGCAGGTCCGTGCCGAGCACCGCCTCCGCGAACGTGATCGGCACGGTCAGGGTGAGGTCGTCGCCCGTACGCCCGAACAGCTCGTCCGGCCGCACCTTCACGTGTACGAATAGGTCGCCGGCCGGGCCACCCCGGGCGCCCGGCTCGCCCCGCCCGGCCAGCCGGATCTTCTGGCCGTCGGCCACCCCGGCCGGGAAGCGGACGTTGAGCGTGCGGGTCTTGGTGACCCCGCCGGTGCCCTGGCACTCGGGGCACTTCTCCTCGACGACCGTGCCGACGCCCTGGCAGTTGCGGCACGGCTCGGAGAAGCTGAACGAGCCCTGGTTGCGGGTGGTGGCCCCGGCGCCGTGGCACACCTGGCAGGTGCGCGGCTGGGTGCCGGGCTTGGCCCCGTTGCCGTGGCAGGTGTCGCAGACGCCCGGGGCGCGCAGCGTCAGCGGGACGGTCACCCCGCGTACGGCGTCGTCGAAGTCGAGGGCCACCTCGGCCTCGACGTCCCGGCCCCGGGCCGGGCCACGGGGCGCCGCCCCGCCGCCCGCCCCGCCGCCGGAGAAGATCGAACCGAACAGGTCCTGGAAGCCGGCCCCGCCGAAGCGACGGTCGCCGCCCCCGCCGGCAGCGCCCGTGAACAGGTCGGAGACGTCGAACGGCATGCCGCCGGGCTGGCCCGCGCCCCGGGCCCCGCGCCGGAACGCGCCGGAGCCGAACAGGGAACGCAGTTCGTCGTACTCGCGGCGCTTGGCGTCGTCGCCGAGCACCCCGTACGCCTCCGAGGCGGCCTTGAAGCGCTCCTCGGCCTTCGGGTCACCGGGGTTGTGGTCCGGGTGCGAATCCCGGGCCAGCTTCCGGTACGCCTTCTTGATGTCGTCGGCGGAGGCGGCCTTGTCCACGCCCAGCACGGCGTAGAAGTCCTTCTCGATCCAGTCCTTGGAACTCACCGGTCCACCCCCTCCCTACCTGGGGACCGGCCGTCCCGCCCACCCGGTGCGGGTGGACGGGACGGCCCGGTCGTCGTCGCGCACTACTCCGGGTCGGCGACCGCGACCATCGCCGGTCGCAGCAGCCGCTCACCGACCTGGTAGCCCCGGCGCATCACCTGCACGCAGGTCGGCTCGGTGACGTCGGCCGAGGTCTGGTGGGCCACCGCCTCGTGCCGGGTCGGGTCGAACGGGTCGCCCTGCTCACCGAACGCCGTCAGCCCGAACTTGCCGAGCGCCGCGGTGAGCTGCTCCGCCACCGAACCGAACGGCCCGACGAGGTCGCCGTGCTCGCGGGCCCGGTCCAGGTCGTCCAGGATCGGCAGCAGCGCGGCGAGCACCGCGCCGGTCGCCTGCTCGGTGACCAGCCCCTTGTCCCGGTCCACCCGCTTGCGGTAGTTGGCGTACTCCGCTGTCACCCGCTGGAGGTCCCGGGTCCGCTCGTCGAGATCCTTGCGCAGCGCCTCCAGTTCGGCGCCGAGCGCGGTCCCGCCGTCGGCCGGCTGGGCCGGGGCGTCCACCACCGGCGGGCCGTCCACCGGGCTGGTCTCGACCTCGATCTCGTCGACCACGACCTCGGCCTCCTCGACCAGCCCCTCGGCCGGGGCGTCCGACCCGGCGTCGGCGGCGGCCGCGTCCGGCTCGCTGGTCTCGCTGATCTTGCGGTTGTTGCGGATGACGACCCGCGGCCCGTCGCCGGCCTGCTCGGCGGGCGCGGAGCCACCCGGCGTCGACCCGGTCGCACCCGGGTCGGCGGCTCGTGGCTTCTCCGTCATGGGGTTACCTCATCCCTCTGCCGTGGTTCCGTGTCCGGGACGGATCGTCACTTCTTGTCCTCGTCCACGATCTCCGCGTCGACCACGTCGTCCGGGCCACCGGCCGGGCCGCCGGCCTGCGGACCACCGGTCGCCCCGGCGCCCGCCGCGCCCGGGCCGGCCTCGCCCGGCTGCTCGCCCTGCTGGTTGTAGAGCAGGGAGCCGGCCTGCTGGGAGACCTGCGCCAGCTTCTCGTGCGCCGACTTGATCTTCTCGATGTCCTGGCCACCGAGCGCGCCGCGCAGCTCGCCGAGCGCCTCGTTGATCTGGTCACGGGACTCCGCCGGCAGCTTGTCGCCGCTCTCGGCCAGGAACTTCTCGGTCTGCCACTGGAGCGCCTCGGCCAGGTTGCGGGTCTCGGCCTCCTCGCGGCGACGCTTGTCGTCCTCGGCGTGCTCCTCGGCGTCGCGGCGCATGCGCTCGATGTCGTCCTTCGGCAGCGAGGAGCCACCGGTGATCGTCATCTTCTGCTCCTTGCCGGTGCCGAGGTCCTTGGCGTGCACGTTCACGATGCCGTTGGCGTCGATGTCGAACGTGACCTCGATCTGCGGCACGCCGCGCGGCGCCGGCGGGAGGCCGGTCAGCTCGAAGGTGCCGAGCTTCTTGTTGTAGGCCGCGATCTCGCGCTCGCCCTGGAACACCTGGATCAGCACCGACGGCTGGTTGTCGTCCGCCGTGGTGAAGACCTCGGAGCGCTTGGTCGGGATCGTGGTGTTGCGCTCGATCAGCTTGGTGAAGATGCCGCCCTTGGTCTCGATGCCCAGGCTCAGCGGGGTCACGTCGAGCAGCAGGACGTCCTTGACCTCGCCCTTGAGGACACCGGCCTGCAGGGCGGCGCCGACGGCGACGACCTCGTCCGGGTTGACGCCCTTGTTGGGCTCCTTGCCGGTGAGCTGCTTGACCAGGTCGGTCACGGCCGGCATCCGGGTCGAGCCGCCGACCATGATGACGTGCTCGACGTCGGAGACCTTGATGCCGGCGTCCTTCACGGCCTGCTCGAACGGGCCCTTGCAGCGGTCCAGCAGGTCCTGCGTCATCCGCTGGAACTCGGCCCGGCTGAGCGTCACGTCGAGGTGCAGCGGGCCCGCCGCGCCGGCCGTGATGTACGGCAGGTTGATGTTGGTGGTGGTGGCGGCGGACAGCTCGATCTTGGCCTTCTCGGCCGCCTCGCGGAGCCGCTGCAGGGCCATCTTGTCCTGGGCCAGGTCGATGCCGTGCTCGCCGCGGAAGGTCTTCACCAGGTGGTCGATGATCCGCTGGTCCCAGTCGTCGCCACCGAGGTTGTTGTCACCGCTGGTCGACTTGACCTCGACGACGCCCTCGGCCAGCTCCAGCAGCGACACGTCGAAGGTGCCGCCACCGAGGTCGAAGACCAGGACGGTCTGCTCCTTGGAGCCCTTGTCCAGCCCGTACGCCAGGGCCGCCGCGGTCGGCTCGTTCACGATCCGCAGCACGTTGAAGCCGGCGATCTCACCGGCCTCCTTGGTGGCCTGGCGCTGACCGTCGTTGAAGTAGGCCGGGACGGTGATCACCGCGTCGGTGATCTGCTCGCCCAGGTACGCCTCGGCGTCCCGCTTGAGCTTCATCAGCGTGCGGGCCGAGATCTCCTGCGGGGTGTACTTCTTGCCGTCGATGTCGACGGACCAGTTGGTGCCGATCTCCCGCTTGACCGAGCGGATCGTCCGGTCCGGGTTGGTCACCGCCTGGCGCTTGGCGACCTCACCGACGAGCACCTCGCCGTTGCGGGCGAACGCGACGATCGACGGGGTCGTCCGCGAGCCCTCAGCGTTGGCGATGACGGTGGGCTCACCGCCCTCCAGGACGCTGACGCAGGAGTTCGTCGTGCCGAGGTCGATACCGACCGCACGTGCCATCTTCGCTTCCTCGCTTCGTGACGTTGTGAGCCGCCCGCGGGCGTCGCCCGGAGCCGCTCGGCGGGCGTCGCCCGCAGCGACCCCACCACAAGTTGAGTGAACTTGACTCAATAGTGCCACGCCCCCGGAAATCGTCAAGTCGAGGTTGAGTCGACCCGACGCAAGTCACGGTTGCTACCGATCGGTTGTCTTCCCTTGCGTCGGTCGGGCACGCTTTAGCGGTGACGACGCACGGCGATTCCGCCACCCAGGCCGGCGCGCCCACCGTCGCAGCCCGCACCGGCCCCGTCGACGCCGGGGAGGACCGGCCCGCCACCACCGGGGACGACAGCCTCCCCGCCGCACTGGCCGACCTGCGCGCCGCGATCCGGGCCGCCCGGTTCCCGCTGGCGCTGCCCTCCGCCGAGCCCGCCCGACGGGCCGCCGGAAGCCTCACCGACCAGCTCGACGACTACCTGCTCCCCCGGCTGCGCCGGCTCGACGCCCCGCTGCTCGTGGTGGTCGGCGGGTCCACCGGCGCAGGCAAGTCCACCCTCGTCAACAGCCTCGTGCAGGCGCGGGTGAGCGCCGCCGGGGTGCTGCGGCCCACCACCCGCTCCCCGGTGCTGGTGTGCAGCCCCGCCGACTCCGGCTGGTTCCGCCAGGGCGACCTGCTGCCGGGCCTCACCCGCACCAGCGAGCCCAGCGAGGACCCGCGCACCCTGCAACTGGTCACCGCCCCCGCCCTGCCGCCCGGGCTGGCCTTCCTCGACGCCCCCGACATCGACTCGGTGGTCGACGCCAACCGGGCGCTGGCCGGCCAACTCCTGGCGGCGGCCGACCTGTGGCTCTTCGTCACCACCGCCGCCCGCTACGCCGACGCGGTCCCCTGGGAGCTGCTGCGCAGCGCCCGGGCCCGGGGCGCGGTGATCGCCATGGTGCTGGACCGGGTGCCCCCGGAGGCGGCCGACGAGATCGCCGCCCACCTGTCGGAGATGCTCGCCGCGCAGGATCTCGGCGCGGCCCCGCTGTTCGTGCTGCCCGAGACCTGGGTCGACGGGCAGGGGCTGCTGCCCGACCGGGTCACCGCGCCGTTGGCCGCCTGGTTCGCCCGGCTGGCCGCCGACGCCGACGCCCGGGCGGCCGTGGTCCGGCAGACCCTCGACGGGGCGCTCGCCGCGCTCCGCCCGGCGGCCGAGGAGCTCGCCGACGCGGCGGACGGGCAGGTGGTCGCCGCCGACGCGCTCGACGAACGGGTACGGGCGGCCTACCGGGGGGCGCACCGGACCGTCGAGCAGGGGCTGCGGGACGGTCGGCTGCTCCGGGGCGAGGTGCTCGCCCGCTGGCAGGAGTTCGTCGGCACCGGCGAGTTCTTCCGCACCCTGGAGGCCCGGATCGGGCGGCTCCGCGACCGGGTGGTGGCCGCCGTCACCGGCCGGCCCGCGCCCGCGTCCGAGCTGCGCGACGCCATCGAGTCCCAGCTGGTGACCCTGCTGCGCGGCGTGGCCGCCGAGGCGGCGGAGAACGCGTACACCGGGTGGAAGGCGCATCCCGCCGGGGCGGCGCTGCTCGAACCGGAGCTGGCCCACCCCTCCGCCGACCTGCCCGAACGCGCCGAACGCCTGGTCCGGGAGTGGCAGCGCGGCGTGCTGGAGCTGGTCCGCGCCGAGGGCGGTGACCGGCGCTTCGTGGCCCGCACGGCCGCGTACGCGGTGAACGCCACCGGGCTCGCGGTGATGATCGCCGTGTTCGCCTCGACGGCGTTCATCCCGACCGGGCTGGAGGTGGCCACCGGGGCCGGCACGACCGTCGCCGCGCAGACCGTGCTCCAGGCGATCTTCGGCGACCAGGCCGTGCGTACGCTCGCCGCCAAGGCCCGGGCCGACCTGCTGGAGCGGGTGCGGGCGCTGCTGGACGACGAGGCCGCCCGCTACCTCGCCCGGACGGCGGAGGCCCGGCCCGCCGCGGACGCCGCCGAGGAGCTGCGCCGGGCCGCCAACCGGGTGGAGATCGCGCGGCACCGCAGCGGGCTCGCCGACGCGGACGCCGCGAACCTGCCCGGCACCGAGAGCGGGGAGCGATGACGAACATCGTCGGGCGGATGCGCGAGGCGTTCCGTGGCGACCGGCGGGTCGACGCCGACGCGCTGATCGCCCGCCTCGACGCCGTACGCCGGTTCCTCGCGGTCGTCGACGGCCACCTGCCGGATTCGCAGCTCGTGCCGGCCCACACCCTCGTCGAGCGGGCCGGCACCCGGCTGGCGCTCTCCCGCGACCACACCGTGGTGGCCCTCGCCGGCGCGACCGGCAGCGGCAAGTCGAGCCTGTTCAACGCGCTCGCCCGGATGGAGCTCTCCCCGGTCGGGGTGCGCCGCCCCACCACCGGCGTCACCCACGCCTGCGTCTGGGGGCCGCTCGACGGCGGCAACCGGCTGCTCGACTGGGTCGGCGTGCTGCCCCGGCACCGGTTCGTGCGGGAGAGCGTGCTCGACGGCGACGACGAGTCCGCCCTGCACGGGCTGATCCTGCTCGACCTGCCCGACTTCGACTCGGTGCAGCGGTCCCACCGGCTGGAGGTGGACCGGCTGCTCGGCCTCGTCGACCTCGTGGTGTGGGTGGTCGACCCGCAGAAGTACGCCGACCGCGTCATCCACACCAGCTACCTCCGCGAGTTCCACCGGCACCGCGACGTCACCCTGGTCGTGCTCAACCAGGCCGACCGGCTGCCCCCGGCCGAGCTGCCCCGGGTGCTGGCCGACCTGCGCCGGCTGCTCGACGCGGACGGCCTGGCCGGCGTGCCGCTGCTGGCCACCACCGCCGTCGACCCGGCGGGCATGCTCGGGCTGCGGGAGGCGCTGGAACGCACGGTGGCCGAGCGGCAGGCCGCGCTGCGCCGGCTCCAGGGCGACGTGGACAGCGTGGTGGCGGGGCTCGACGAGCTGGTCGGGGGCGCCTCGCCGCCCGCCGGGCCGGCCGACGCCGCCGGCACCGACCTGCACCGGGCCCTGGCCGGCGCGGCCGGGGTGCCGGCGGTCGCCGAGGCGGTCGAGCAGGCGTACCGGCACCGCGGCGGCGCGGCCACCGGCTGGCCGCTGGTCCGGGGCTGGCGCCGCCTGCGGCCCGACCCGCTGCGCCGCCTGCACCTGCCCGGCCCGGCCGGCGAGCGGGACGAGCCGGCGGAGAGCCTGGTCGCCGCGACCTCGGTGCCCGACCCCACCGCCGCCCAGCGCTCCGCGCTCGGCCTGGCGATCCGGTCGGTGGCCGACCGGGCGGGCGCGGACCTGCCCGCCGCCTGGCCGGCCGCGGTGACCGCCGCCGCCCGGTCCCGCCTCGGCGACCTGCCGGACGCGCTGGACCGCGCGGTCGCCGGCACCGACCTCGGCATGGACCGGCGGCCGGTCTGGTGGCGGATCGTCGGCGGCCTCCAGTGGCTGGTGACCCTGGCCGCGCTGGCCGGGCTCGGGTGGCTGGCGCTCGGCTACGGGCTGCGCGCGCTGGGCCTGCCGGCGTTGGACAACCCGACCGTGGGCGAGGTGCCGCTGCCCACCCTGCTGCTCCTCGGGGGCCTGCTCGCCGGGCTACTGGTGGCGGCCCTGACCAGGCCGGTCGTCCGGTGGGCGGCCCGCCGCGCCCGCCGCCGCGCGCAACGGCGGCTCACCGACGCGGTGGCGGCGGTCGGCGACGAGCACGTGCTGGCCCCGGTGCGGGCGGTGCTCGCCTCCTACGCCGAGGCCCGGGCGGCCCTGCGGGACGCCGCCGGCGACTGAGGCAGCGCGATCCCGCCCCCGCGCCACCGCGTCCCGGGGTGGCCGGCCGCCCGGCGCTGCCGCGTCCCGGCGTTGGCCGGCCGGCCGGCGCGCGCGACGGCCCGGGGGCGGGTGCCGCGACGCGGCGCTCCGGTCGCTCGTGCCGTCCCGAGGCGGGCGGCGGCGTAGGGTCGGTGGATGGGAACGCCTCAGACCCCGTACGACGCGGTGCTGCACGCCGCCCGTGACGTGGCCAAGCTGGAGAACGCCCTCGACGCGGAGATGCTCGGCGCGGCCCTGCTCGGCAGCGTCTACGCGGTTGCGGAGACCGAGCGTGACGTCGCCGTCCGGGACTTCGTGGCCGGCTTCCTGGCCGCCACCGCGCGCCGCCGCTCGGCCGCCGCGACCACCATCCGCCCCGTCTTCGCCGCGCTGGTGCCCGACGCCGACGGCGCCGCCCGGGTCCGCCCCGGCGCCGCCGCCCCCGACTGGGCCGCCCACCTCGGCCGGGTGCACCTCACCGGCTGCTGGTCCTACGGCGACGTGTACGGCGACCAGACCTCCTACCTCGCGACCTTCGCTTACGACGACGCGGCCGGCGGGCCGGCGCACGCGGTGGTGACGCTGCTCGACCACAACATCGGCATCACCAAGGACGTCTTCGTCGGCGGGCCGCCCGAGCGAATCCTCGACCAGGTGCGGCAGATGTGCGCCGGGGACGACCTGACCTGGTTCCGTGAGGAGGAGCCGGCGCGGATGCACGCCGAGGTGGGCCGGCACCTGGCGATCACCGACGGGATGGGCGAGCTGCCCGGGGAGGGCTCGCTGGCCACCGACCGCGCCCTGCTCGGCGCCCGGCTGGCCCGGCTGCCCCACCCCACCCGCAGCGCGCCCGCGCCCGCCGCCGAGCCGCTCACCGCCGCCGAGCGTACGGAGCTGGTCCGCCGGTTCCTCGCCTCGCCCGAGGCGGCCCGGTTCGGCCTGGACGCCGTCGACGGGGCGGAGCTGGCCTCGCTGCACTTCTGCCTCAGCCTGCTGCTGGACCACGCGGCCAGCTTCCCGGACGCCGACCCGATGCGGTGGAGCCCGACCGTGGCGGGGCTGTTCCTGCTCGACTGGGTGCACCGGCGGGCCGTGCTGGACATGGACGACGCCGCCCTGCTGCCCCGGGTGCTGCGGTCCTGGGCCGCGTACGCCGCCCGCAAGCGCGGGCTGCCCGAGCGGGCGGCGGCGCAGACCGACACGGCGATCGAGGAGATGGTGCCGGAGTTCGCCCGCCTCTACAGCACGGGCGAGCGGCGCAGCCCCGCCACCGCCGCCGTCGCCCAGTTGATGGCCGACGGCGTCGACCCGGACGACCCGGCCGCCCTGGACGCCTGGATCGAGGCCAACCGGCACCGCCTGGCCGACGACGGCGCCTGACGGTTCCCGCTTCCCGGGCGCCCATGGCGTACGCCGTCAGGGGCGCCCGGGGCCGTCACAGGGCCGAGCCGCCGGTGGCGTCGACGACCTGGCCGGTGACCCATCGGGCCTCTTCCGAGGCGAGGAACCGCACCACGTCGGCCACGTCGTCGACGGTGCCGACCCGGTTGAACACCGACAGCGCGGCGGCCGACTCCCGGGCGTCGCCCTGGAGCCAGCCGGCGTTCATGTCCGTGTCGATGATGCCGGGCATGACGGCGTTGACGGTGACGCCGCGGGCGGCCAGGGTCGGGGCCAGGGCCAGCGTCAGCGCGTTCAGCGCCGCCTTCGTCGCCGAGTAGACGGGATGCGTCGGGGCGGCGATCCGGGTGTAGCCCGTCGAGATGTTGACCACCCGCCCGCCGTCGCGCATGTGCGGCCACAGCGCCTGGGTGAGGAAGAGCGGGACGGTGAGGTTGATCTCCACCGTCCGCCGGTAGGTCGCCTCGTCGATCGAGCCCAGCCGCTGGGACCCGGCGACGCCGGCGTTGTTGACCAGGACGTCGATCTCGCGGCGCCCGACGGCCTGCTCGACCCGGTCGAGGAACGCCGTGGCGAGCCGCTCGGCCGCGGTCGCGCCGTCCGCGTCGAAGCCGGCCCGGACCAGCACCGGCGCCGCGCCGGACCGGCGGACCAGTTCCGCGGTCTGCCGGGCGGCGGCCTCGTCGCGCGTGTAGTGGACCCCGACCACCTCCGCGCCCGCCTCCGCGAGCGCGACCGCGACGGCCCGGCCGATCCCCCGCGAACTTCCCGTCACCAGCACAGATCGCCCCATGACCCCTCCTTTTGTAGCAGTCACTACAGAACTGGCGACTACTATAGTGGTCGCTATGAAAAGCGCGAAGCGGGGGCCGGGCCGACCTCGATCCTTCGATCAGGAGCAGGTCCTGGAGCAGGCCACGCAGGTGTTCTGGGCGCACGGCTACGAGGGCGCCAGCCTCACGATGCTCCAGGCCGCCACGGGCCTGAACCCGCCGAGCATCTACCACGCGTTCGGCTCGAAGGCCGGGTTGTACTCGGCCTGCCTCGACCACTACGTCTCGAACGTCCGGCAGCAGACGAACGCCGCGCTCACCCGGGAGGTCGCCGACCGCGCCGGGCTGGCGGAGTTCCTCCTCAGCGCGGCACGGCAGTTCACCGACGCCGAATGCCCGGGCGGGTGCATGATCTCCACGGCGGCGCTCGAACTGCCGCCGCAGTCGGACTCCGTCGCCCGCGCCGTCGCCGGCCGCCGCGACACGACCCTGGGGCTCCTCACCGACTACTTCCGGCGCGCCCAGGCCACCGGCAAGCTCGACCGTGGCGCGGACCCGAAGGCACTCAGCCGGTACTTCGGCGCGATCATCCAGGGCATGTCCGTGCAGGCCCGCGACGGCGCCACGGCGGACGAGCTGACGGCCGTGGTCCACATCGCGCTCACCGCCTGGCAGGAGCCGTCCGCGGCCCGCCGATAGCGGTCGACCTCCCGCCCCTCAGGCCCGCTCTCGGTGCTGCTGGAGCTGGCCGAGGCCGAGTCCGACCCGGGGGTGCTCACCGAGGTCGCCGGTGGCGGCGACGGCGTCGGCTGGTGGCGGCGTCGGTTGGGCGGCAGCGTCGGCGTCGGCTCGGCGTCTGTGCCGGCTCGGTGCGGCGGCGGTGCCGGCCTGGCCGGTCCGACGGCGGTGCCGGCCCAGCCGGTCCGACGGCGGTGCCGGCCTGGCCGGCGCGGGCGGCACCGCCGAGCGGCCGGTCAGTCGAGGCAGAACTCGTTGCCCTCCGGGTCGGCCATCACGATGTGCCCGGCGCCGAGCGGCGGGGCGGGCTCGAAGCGGTCGAGCCGGGTCGCGCCACGGGAGACGAGCCGCTCGGCCTCCGCCTCCAGGGCCGCCATCCGCGCGTCGCCCGCCAGCCCGGGAGCGGCCCGCACATCGAGGTGTACGCGGTTCTTCGCCCGCTTGCCCTCCGGCACCCGCTGGAAGAACAGCCGGGGCCCCGAGCCCTCGGGGTCAAGCACCGCCGAGGCGTCGTTACGGCGCTCGGGCGGCACGCCCATCGCCTCCAGCGCCTGTTCCCACGACTCGAAGCCCGCAGGCGGGCCCTGCACCTGGTAGCCGAGGGCATCGGCCCAGAAGGCGGCCAGCGCGGCCGGGTCGGCGCAGTCGAAGGTGATCTGGACGTCGCGGGCCATCTCAGCTCGCCTCCTGTCGGGTGCGTCGGTGGGTGTGCGGGAGCGGGCACACCTCGGGCAGATGGTGGATCAACTGCTCTCGGAGCAGGAGGTTCCAGAGCTGATCGGTCATGGACCCATCCTGCCGAAGATAGCGGACAGGATCGTTCCGCGATTCGTGCAACGCTGGCCGCATGACTGTCGAGGCGACGACCGAGCGGGTACTGCGGCTGCTGATGCTGCTACAGCGCCGGCCGTCCTGGACCGCCGCCGAACTCGCCGCCGAGCTGGGGGTCACCGACCGCTCCGTACGTCGCGACGTGGAACGGCTGCGCGCGCTCGGCTATCCCGTGCACGCGACGGCGGGCGTCGGGGGCGGCTACCAGCTCGGTGCCGGCACCCGGCTGCCGCCGCTGCTCCTCGACGACGGGGAGGCGATCGCGACGGCGGTCTCCCTGCGGCTGGCGTCGGGCGGCACGGTCGCCGGAGCGGGCGAGGCGGCGCTGCGGGCGCTCGCGAAGCTCGACCAGGTGATGCCGGCCCGGCTGCGCGCCGAGGTGCGGGCGGTGCACGACGCCACCGACACCCTCGTCGGCCCCGGCGTCGAGATCGACGCGGAGCTGCTGGTGACGCTCGCCCGGGCCTGCCGCGACGCCGTGCGGGTGCGCTTCCGGTACGCCGGCCGCGACGGCGGGGAGCACGAGCGCACGGTCGAGCCGGTGCGGATGGTCACCACCGGCCGCCGCTGGTACCTGATGGCCTGGGACGTCGACCGCGCCGACTGGCGCACCTTCCGGCTGGACCGGATGCGCGCGGTGGCGGCGACCACCTGGCGCTTCCGGGCGAGGGAGCATCCCGACCCGGTGGCCTACGTACGACGATCCGTCACCGAGGCCCCCTACCGGCACCTCGCCCGGGTGCGGCTGCACGCCCGGGCCGAGCGGGTGCGGGAGCTGGTGCCCCCGCAGGTGGGACGCGTCGAGGAGGACCGCGACGGGTGGTGCGTGCTGGTCGTCGGCGCGGAAGACCTGGACGCGCTCGCCGTGCACGTGGCGCGGCTGGGCTTCGAGGCGGAGGTGCTTGAACCCCCGGAGCTGCGGGAGGCCGCCGCCCGGCTCGCCCGCCGCCTCGCGGCGCTGGCCGGGACCGGCGGCTGACGGCCCGACCGCCCGCACCTGCGGAAGATCCGCCGGAGAGCGCCCGACCGGCGGACGGCTCAGCGGCGGACGCCCCGACCGGCGGGCCGCTCAGCGTGGGGCCGCTCAGCGTGGGGCCGCTCAGCGTGGGGCCGCTCAGCGTGGGGCCGCTCAGCGTGGGGCGCGGCTCAGCGTGGGGCGGCTCAGCGCAGGACGGCTCAGCGTAGGACGGCGAAGACGAGCCCCGCGACCAGGGCGCCGAGCAGACCCCCCGCGACCACCTGCGGCACGGTGTGGTCGCGCAGGCGGACCCGGGACCAGCCGACGAGCACGAGCAGCGGGGCGGTCGCCAGCAACGCCGCCCCGAACGTCAGCACCAGCACGACCACCGTGCCGGCGGCGACCGCCGAGTGGATCGACATCTTCCACCAGTGGCTCACGGCCACGGCGACCACCAGGCCGACCAGGCCGGCGGCGGCCAGGGCCAGCACGGGGCGGGGTGCGCCGAGCACCGCGAGCAGGGCCAGCCCGGCGGCCACCGAGCAGAGGCCGAACAGCAGCGGGACGCGACGCTGCTCGCGGACCCCCACGTGGTGGTCGGTGAACCGGCCCCGACGCACCCCGCCGACGATGTACGCGAACGGGATGCCGCTGACGAAGAGCGTGGCGAGCAACCCCCAGGCCAGCCCGTGGGCGCCCCGCGCGCTGTGCCAGCCGACCGCCAGCGTCAGCACGGAGACCAGCACGGCCGGCGCGGTCAACTCGGTGACGAGCCGGGCGACCCGCAGCGTACGCCCGGGGCGCGGCACGGCGGTCGGGCCGGTCGAGGGTCCCGCGCCCGTGCCGTCCGCTCCGCTCAGCGCCCCGCCCCTGCTCGGGCCCGGGTCGTCCCGGAGCCACCCCGTCCGCACGGCCCGGTGCCGGCCGCGCCCGCCCGGTGACTCATCCGCCGCCGACCGTCACCGTACCCGGGGGACCGGCCGGACCGGGGCCGCATCCGCGGCGCCGGGGCCGGCATCCGCGACGCCGGCGCTCGTGACGCCGGGGGCGGCGTCAGCGCCCGTGGTGCTGGGGCCGGCATCCGCGACGCCGAGGCCGGCCACGCCGGTCGCGGTCGGGGCGTCGCGCGGCGGAGCCACGGCGGGTACCCGGATCGGCGCGGGGCGGGCGGCCGGCGGGCTGCCGGCGCTCGTCGGCTCGACCGAACCCGGCCCGGCCGTGGGCCGGGCTCCCGAGGAGGTCGGCCCGGCCGTCGGACCGGCCGTGGGCCGGACCGTCGGCCCGGGCGTCGGCTCGGCCGTCGGCTCGACCGTGGGCCGGTCCGTCGGCTCGGCGGTCGGCTCGACCGTGGGCCCGGCGCCCGACGAGGTCGGCCCGGCCGTCGGGTCGGCCGTGGGCCGGTCCGTCGGCTCGGCGGTCGGCCCGGCCGTGGGCCCGGCACCCGACGAGGTCGGCCCGGCCGTCGGCTCCTCGTCCGGCGAGCCGGTCGCCGTCACCACCGGTGACGGACTGGGCGAGGGCGACGGACTGGGCGAGGGCGACGGGCTGGGCGACGGGCTCGGTGCGGGCAGCGGGACCGGCCGGCCGGCCGGCGGGCGCGGCGGGGCCGCCACGGGCGGAGGCGGCGGGCGTACGCCCGACGGCGCCTCGACCGGCGTACGGGGGACCGGGGCGGCGGGCCGCCAGCTGCTCGGCGTCGCCACGGCCGGGGTGGGGGTCGACGGGGTGACCGGCGGCTGGCTCGTCACCGGCGGCGGGATCACCACCGGGCCGACCGACGGCGTCGGCAGGAAGGGGGTGCCGCTGTCCGGCAGGGCCGTGCTGCCCACCGTGGCCGAGCCGGTGCTGATCGCGGCGAGGATCGGCATCGACGCGGTGCCCGCGAGCAGCGCCACGGTGAACAGGTAGCCGCGGGGCGGCCCACCGGAACCGGGCGCCCGGTGCGCGCCGACCATCCGGCGGTAGCCACCGCCCGCGCGATGCCGGCCGAGGAACGGCGAGCCGGGACCTTCACCTGGATCGGACACCGCACACTCCTCCTCGTCGGCCTCCCGCCCGGCGGGGAAGCGGTGGGACCACCCGTCCCCGGCGGCCCGGCGGCGGGTCGGCGCGCCGGCGACCGACCGGGCGCCCGAACGGCGGCGCGGGGCGCGGCCGGAAGCGGCAAACCGCTCGACCTGGGCGAACCCGCGACAATCAGCCTGTCGCAGTGACGCTGCGTCAGCCAACCCTGTACAGCGTGTCGACACGCGTATATGGCCGAACGGTGACGAACCATCGCCGGATCGGCCGCGCGTCGATGGAACGGACGCCCGGCGCTTCGTGTAACGAAGCGGACCGCCGGCCGGTGCGGGGCGGGCGTACTGTGGGCGCGCTCACGTGTGATGCGAATATGGACCACGACGGCAACGCAGCCACGACCTCCGCGCACCCTCGCGGCAGGCGCGGCTGGGCGCCGGCGCTCCCGAACCGGGTTCGGCCAAGAATCCGGCTTCACGCCGCGCGGCAACCCCCACCGGGGCTAGGCGCGGCCGCCAGGAACCGGTCCGGCACCAGCCGGACAGGCGCACGAGTTGCGCGGCCGGGTGACCCCCCGGTGCCGACGCAGACAGACAGGGAGAGACGGATGGCAAAGGGCGACCCCGGGGTCTCCAGCCGCGGCCGACGGGCCGCACCCCGGTCCAGGAAGGGCGCGACCGGCGACCCGCAGCTGGTGCAGCTGCTCACCCCCGAGGGTGAGCGCGTCGAGAGCGCGACCGGGCCGGACGGGACCGAATACCGCGTCGACTTCACCGACGAGGAGTACCGCGGGCTCTACCGCGACCTCGTGCTGGTCCGCAAGCTCGACGCCGAGGCCACCGCCTTGCAGCGCCAGGGCGAGCTGGGCCTGTGGGCCAGCCTGCTGGGCCAGGAGGCCGCCCAGGTGGGTTCGGGGCGCGCGCTGCGTACCCAGGACATGGCCTTCCCGACCTACCGGGAGCACGGCGTCCTCTACTGCCGGGGCATCGACCCGATCATGCCGCTGGGCCTGTTCCGGGGCGTCGACCAGGGCGGCTGGGACCCGAACGAGTTCAAGTTCAACATGTACACGATCGTGATCGGGGCGCAGACCCTGCACGCGACCGGGTACGCCATGGGCGTCCACATGGACGGCAAGACCGGCACCGAGGACGGCGAGGCGGTCATCGCCTACTTCGGCGACGGCGCCACCAGCCAGGGCGACGTCAACGAGGCGTTCGTCTGGGCCAGCGTCTTCAACGCCCCGCTGGTGTTCTTCTGCCAGAACAACCAGTACGCCATCTCCGAGCCGCTGGAGCGGCAGACCCGCGTCCCGCTCTACCAGCGGGCCGGCGGCTTCGGCTTCCCCGGCGTCCGGGTGGACGGCAACGACGTGCTCGCGTCGTACGCGGTGACCCGGCACGCGCTGGACAACGCCCGGCTCGGCCAGGGCCCCAGCCTGATCGAGGCCTACACCTACCGGATGGGCGCCCACACCACCTCGGACGACCCGACCCGCTACCGGATCGCCAGCGAGGTCGAGGCCTGGCAGGCCAAGGACCCGATCGCCCGGATGAAGGCGTTCCTGACCAAGCAGCAGATCGCCGACGCCGACTTCTTCGCCGCCGTCGACGAGCAGGCCCGCGCCGAGTCGGTGCACCTGCGCGAGCGGGTGCTCGCCATGCCCAACCCCGAGCCGGTGACGATGTTCGACCACGTCTACCCCAACGGGTCCCCCGAGCTCGACGAGCAGCGGGCGCAGTTCACGAAGTACATGGAGTCGTTCGAGGGGAGCGCCCACTGATGGCCACGGAGACGCTCACCCTCGGCAAGGCCCTCAACACCGGTCTGCGCAGGGCCCTGGAGAACGACCCGAAGGTCGTCGTCATGGGCGAGGACGTCGGCAAGCTCGGCGGCGTCTTCCGGATCACCGACGGCCTCCAGAAGGACTTCGGCGACCAGCGGGTGATCGACACCCCGCTCGCCGAGTCCGGCATCATCGGCACCGCGGTCGGCCTGGCCATCCGCGGCTACCGCCCGGTCTGCGAGATCCAGTTCGACGGCTTCGTCTACCCCGCGTACGACCAGATCGTGTCGCAGGTGGCGAAGATGCACTACCGCTCGCAGGGCAAGGTCAAGATCCCGATGGTGATCCGGATCCCGTTCGGCGGCGGCATCGGCGCGGTCGAGCACCACTCGGAGTCGCCGGAGGCCTACTTCGCCCACACCGCCGGCCTCAAGGTGGTGAGCTGCGCCAACCCGCAGGACGCGTACTCGATGATCCAGCAGGCGATCGCCTCGGACGACCCGATCGTGTTCCTGGAGCCGAAGCGGCGCTACTGGGAGAAGGGCCCGGTCGAGCTGGACGCCCCGCTGTCCGAGGCGTACCCGCTGCACTCGTCCCGGGTCGTCCGGCCCGGCGCCGACGCCACCCTGCTGGCGTACGGGCCGATGGTGCGCACCTGCCTGGACGCGGCGACCGCCGCGAGCGAGGACGGCCGCGAGCTGGAGGTCATCGACCTGCGCTCGATCTCCCCGCTGGACCTGTCCGCCGCGTACGAGTCGGTGCGGCGCACCGGCCGCTGCGTGGTCGTCCACGAGGCCCCGGGCAACCTGGGCCTGGGCTCGGAGATCGCGGCCCGGATCACCGAGGAGTGCTTCTACTCCCTGGAGTCCCCGGTGCTGCGGGTGACGGGCTTCGACACCCCCTACCCGGCGGCCCGGGTGGAGGAGGAGTACCTGCCCGACCTCGACCGGGTGCTCGACGCCGTCGACCGCACCTTCGGCTGGTGAGCGGCATGTCGCGGATCAAGGAGTTCAACCTTCCCGACCTGGGCGAGGGCCTGACCGAGGGCGAGATCCTCGCCTGGCTGGTCAAGGTCGGTGACGTCATCGAGCTGAACCAGCCGATCGTCGAGGTGGAGACGGCCAAGGCGGCCGTCGAGATCCCGGCGAAGTGGGCCGGCCAGGTGCAGGCGATCTTCCACCCGGAGGGGAGCACGGTCGAGGTCGGCACGCCGATCATCGCGATCGACACCGACCCGGGCGCCGGGCCGATCGAGCCGTCGACGACCGGTGCGCCGGCCGCCGACCTGCCCACCCCGTCGGCGGCGTCGCTGGCGGCGGTCGAGGTGGCGCCGGCCGAGGGCGCGGTCGAGCCGGGCCTGATCGGCGGTCCCGCACCGGGTGGGCGTACCGCCGTGCTGGTCGGCTACGGCCCGCGGACGACGGCGGCCAAGCGGCGCCCGCGCAAGGGCGCCGCACCGGTGCCGACCCAGGCCGCGGCGCCGGTCGCGCCGGCGGCCCCGGTCGCCCCCGCGGCCCCGGTCGCCCCCGCGGCCCCGGTCACGCCGGCGGTCCCGGTCACGCCCGCGGCCCCGGTGAACGGCCACGGCCGGGCCGGGGGTCCGGTGCTGGCCAAGCCGCCGGTGCGCAAGCTCGCCAAGGATCTCGGCGTCGACCTCGCCACGCTGACCGGCTCGGGCCCGCTGGGCTCGATCACCCGCGAGGACGTGCAGCGGGCGGCGGCGGGCGCGACCACGGCGGCGGCCGAGCCGCTCGCGGTGGCGGCCCCGGCGGCGGCGAGCTTCGGCGCGGACCGCGAGCAGCGCATCCCCGTCAAGGGGGTACGCAGGCTCACCGCCGAGAACATGTCCCGCTCGGCGTTCACCGCCCCGCACGTGACGGAGTTCCTGACCGTCGACGTGACCCGGGCGATGAAGGCGCTGGACCGGCTCCGCAACCGGCGGGAGTGGCGCGACGTGCGGGTCTCGCCGCTGCTGCTGGTCGCCAAGGCGGTGCTGCTGGCGGTCAAGCGCCACCCGATGGTCAACTCGACCTGGGCCGGCGACGAGATCGTGGTCAAGGACTACGTCAACCTGGGCATCGCGGCGGCCACCGAGCGCGGGCTGATCGTGCCGAACATCAAGGACGCCGGCCGGCTCTCGCTGCGCGAGCTGGCGGACGCGATGACCGACCTGGTGCAGACGGCCAAGGCGGGGAAGACCTCGCCGGCCGACATGTCCGGCGGCACGCTGACGATCACCAACGTCGGCGTGTTCGGGGTGGACACCGGCACGCCGATCCTGCCCCCGGGCGAGTCGGCGATCCTGGCCTTCGGCGCCGTACGCGAGATGCCCTGGGTGCACAAGGGCAAGGTGAAGCCGCGCCAGGTCACCACGCTGGGCCTGTCGTTCGACCACCGCATCATCGACGGTGAGCTGGGCTCGAAGTTCCTGCGCGACATCGGGGACTTCCTGGCCGATCCGGAGGCGGCGCTGCTCGCCTGGACCTGACCGGTCTCGACACCAGCCACGGCCGGTGTGCCACGGGTGAACGCCCGGCACACCGGCCGTGTCCGTTGGGAGACGAATCCTTCGGCACCCAAGCCCGTTGACCTTCGATCGTTAGGCTCGTGTCCCAGCTCACCTAATAATCGATGGAATTTGGGGGCGCGTTGGGGTTCAATAGAGACATCAAGGGGCTGACAACCGAATAAGCCAGGAGGAGATACCCGTGAGCATGATCGAGCGAATTCGCAACCGCCGCGACGCCAACCGCCGCGCCCGCGCCATCGAGCACGCGCTGCGTTCCGCCAACTCGCCCGCGGTCCGCGAAGAGATCCTCGCCATCGCCCAGCGTCACATGAGCTGACGCCCAGAACCTTCCTCACCTCCTCCAGATCGATGGCCCACCCGGTCCGCCCGGGTGGGCCGTCGGCGTTCCGGGCCGACTGAGACCGGGATTCCACCTCGCCGCAGCGCCCGGTACGGTGGGCTTCGGTCGTCGTCCGCGACCCCGGAGCAGGTCGAGTCGATAGAAGCCCTTCGACACCGCCCGGCCACGCGGAGTGATGGCCGGTGCTCCCCGGAAGCCCTCGGGCGGCCACCGGATACGGTGCGGGGAGCCGGCACGGCCGGTACACCGGCGACGCCGGCCACCCTGCCGAACAGACCGATCGGCAGCGGCGGCCGACAGGTGATGGAGGAGGCGCACGCATGACGTCCGAGGGCACGCACCACCCCGGCCAGCAGCCGGACGAGGTGTCGCCGGGCGCCGGCGGACCGGCGCCGTACGGCGACCGGCCGGCGCAGCAGGGCAACGGCTACGGCGCACCCGACCTGGGCTGGGCGCCTCCGCCGCCGTCCGGGCAGCCGAACCCACCGGCCTGGGCCGCGCAGAACGAGCAGCAGCCGGGCCCCGCCTGGGGCGCCACCCAGGCCCCGCAGCAGAACGATCCGGCCCCGCCCGCCGCCTGGGCTCCGGCCGGCGGCTCCGCGCAGCCGGCGTGGGCGGCAGCGCAGGGCGAGCAGGCCGGTCCCGCGTGGGCCGCCGCCCCGCCGCCGCACGCCGCCCCCGACCAGCCCGAGTGGGCTGCCCAGGGCGAGCAGCCCGCCCCCGCCTGGTCGCAGCCCGAGCCCGCCGCGCGCGGCGCCGCCCAGGTCCCGCAGGCCGCCCCGGCCCCCCAGTCCTGGCCCACGCAGCAGGACGACCCCGCCCGCTCCGGCGGCTGGAACACCGAGCCCCCGCAGGACCCCGCCCGTTCCGGCGGCTGGGCCGCGGGGCAGCAGGACGACCAGGCCCGCCCCGGCGGCTGGGCCGACGGCGCCGCACCCGGCGACCGGCCGCCGCAGGACGGCCCCAACCGCTCCGGCGGCTGGAACGCCCAGCAAGACGACCCGAGCCGCTCCGGCGGCTGGAACGCCGGCGGCGAGCAGCGGAACGCGCAGCCCGAGTGGGCTGCCCAGGGCGAGCAGGCATCCCCCGCCTGGTCGCAGCCCGAGCCCGCCGCGCGCGGCGCCGCCCAGGTCCCGCAGGCCGCCCCGTCCCCCCAGCCCTGGCCCGCCCGGGAGTGCGG
>NZ_JBSGDY010000109.1:0-21067 GCF_053602615.1 Micromonospora sp. NPDC004336 | reverse complement strand
CGCCGTCCACCACCGCCGGCACCCGGTCAGTCGCTGGCCCGGCGGCTCAGCGCCGCGCTCGTCTCCTCCGGGCTCAGGGCCGCCTCCAGCAGCCAACCGGTGAGCTGCTCGTAGCGGTCGACGTCGGCCGTGGTCACCAGGCGCACGTCGGTGGTGAGCGCCTCCAGCATCACGGTGCGCGGGTCGGCCGGGTCGGGAAACGAGTAGCAGGAGTAGGGCGTGAGCGGCCGCACCCCGCCCCGCGGCACGACGCTGCCGGGCAGCAGCCGGATCGTCACGTGCGGCAGGCCGGCCAGGTCGACCAGCTGCCGCAGCTGCTCGCGCCACACCGACGGCGGGGTGTCGCCGGCCTCGCAGGCCGCCTCCCCGAGCAGCGCCGTGTAGCGCGGCGGGTCGGCACGCCGCAGCACCTCGTGGCGCATCGCGCGGGCGCGTACGTCGGCCTCCACGTCGACGGTCGGGTCGAGCAGCCGCCCGGCGGCGATCCGCAGCCGCGCGTACGCCGGGGTCTGGAGCAGCCCGGGCACGACGGCGGGCTGCCAGTCGACGATGGTCGCCGCCCCCGCCTCCAACTCGGCGTAGGTGCGCTGCCGCTCTCCCATCTCCCCCAGCGCCTTCCACCAGCCCCGACTGGTGGCGGCGTCGCGGGCGATGACGATCAGCGCGTCGCGCTGCGGCGGCGGCACCTCGTAGACGTCGAGCAGGTCCAGCACGTCGGCCAGATCCGGCCGGCTCTGCCCCAGCTCGATGCGGGACAGCTTGGAGGTGGAGGCCCAACCCAGCCGGTCACAGACCTGCTCCAGGGTCAGTGCCTCCCGCCGTCGCAGCTGACGCAGCTCGGCGCCCAGCCGGGCGCGACGAATGACCGGACTCGTTGGCAACGGCATCCCCAGCCTCCCCACCGAGGGAGACTACGCAGGACGATCACGCAGCGCAATAGCTCGCTCGCACACCGCAACTGACGCCGGCCGGCGGGCGCGCCGCCGACGCGGCTCCCGGCGGCCCGCCGACGCCGCTCACTTAACGCCGGCCGCGTCCATGCCGCGCAGCTCCTTCTTGAGGTCGGCGACCTCGTCGCGGATCCGGGCGGCCAGCTCGAACTGCAGCTCCCGCGCGGCGGCCAGCATCTGGTCGTTGAGCTCCTGGATGAGCTGGGCCAGCTCGGCCCGGGCCATCCCCTCCCGCGCCGGCCCGGCGCCGGTCCGGCTGCGGCTGCGCGTCTCCTTGACCGGCGCCTTGCCCCGGGAGAGCTGCCGCACCGCGCCGCCGACCCGGCTGTTCTCCGTGTCCTCCGCCTCGCGGTAGATGTCGTCGAGGATGTCGTGGATCTTCTTGCGCAGCGGTTCGGGGCTGATGCCGTGCGCCTCGTTGTGCGCGATCTGCTTGTCCCGCCGGCGGTTGGTCTCCTCGATCGCCTCCGCCATCGACGGGGTGATCTTGTCGGCGTACATGTGGACCTGGCCGGAGACGTTCCGCGCCGCCCGGCCGATGGTCTGGATCAGCGACCGGCCGCTGCGCAGGAAGCCCTCCTTGTCGGCGTCGAGGATGGCGACCAGGGACACCTCGGGCAGGTCGAGGCCCTCCCGGAGCAGGTTGATGCCGACCAGCACGTCGTAGTCGCCCTTGCGCAGCTCCCGCAGCAGCTCCACCCGGCGCAGGGTGTCGACCTCGGAGTGCAGGTAGCGCACCCGGATGCCGTTCTCCAGCAGATAGTCGGACAGGTCCTCCGCCATCTTCTTGGTGAGCGTGGTGACCAGCACCCGCTCGTCGCGCTCGGTGCGCAGCTTGATCTCGTGCATCAGGTCGTCGATCTGCCCCTTGGTGGGCTTGACGACGACCTCGGGGTCGATCAGGCCGGTCGGGCGGATCACCTGCTCCACGAACTCGCCCTGGGCCTGCTCCAGCTCCCACGGGCCGGGCGTGGCGGAGAGGAAGACCATCTGGCCGACCCGCTCCAGGAACTCGTCGAACCGCAGCGGCCGGTTGTCGGCCGCGCTGGGCAGCCGGAACCCGTGGTCGATGAGCATCCGCTTGCGCGACGCGTCGCCCTCGTACATGCCGCCGATCTGCGGGATGGTCACGTGCGACTCGTCGACGACCGTCAGGAAGTCGTCGGGAAAGTAGTCGAGCAGGCAGTGCGGCGGGCTGCCGGGCAGCCGGCCGTCGATGTGCATCGAGTAGTTCTCGATGCCGGAGCAGAAACCGACCTGCCGCATCATCTCGATGTCGTAGGTGGTGCGCATCCGCAGGCGCTGGGCCTCCAGCAGCTTGCCCTGCCGCTCCAGCTCGGCCAGCCGCTCGGCCAGCTCGGCCTCGATGTCGCGGATCGCCCGCTCCATCCGCTCCGGGCCGGCCGCGTAGTGCGTCGCCGGGAAGATCAGCAGGTGGTCGACCTCGCGGACGACGTCGCCGGTCAGCGGGTTGAGGTAGTAGAGCTTCTCCACCTCGTCGCCGAACAGCTCGATCCGCACGGCCAGTTCCTCGTAGGCCGGGATGATCTCCAGGGTGTCACCGCGGACCCGGAAGGTGCCACGGTTGAAGGCCATGTCGTTGCGCGAGTACTGGATGTCGACCAGCCGGCGCAGCAACTGGTCGCGGTCGAGCTCCTGCCCGACGGCGACCCGCACGGCGCGGTCGAGGTATTCCTCCGGGGTGCCCAGGCCGTAGATCGCCGAGACGGTGGCCACCACGACCACGTCGCGGCGGGTGAGCAGCGACATGGTCGCCGAGTGCCGCAGCCGCTCGACCTCCTCGTTGATCGAGGAGTCCTTCTCGATGTAGGTGTCGGTCTGCGGGATGTAGGCCTCGGGCTGGTAGTAGTCGTAGTAGGAGACGAAGTATTCCACCGCGTTGTGCGGCAGCAGCTCGCTGAACTCCTTGGCGAGCTGCGCGCAGAGCGTCTTGTTGGGCGCGAGCACCAGCGTCGGCCGCTGCAACCGCTCGACCAGCCACGCCGTGGTGGCGCTCTTGCCGGTGCCGGTCGCGCCGAGCAGCACAGTGTTGCGGTCACCGCGTCGGACCCGACGCTCCAGGTCGTCGATGGCCGCCGGTTGGTCACCGGCCGGCTGGAACTCGCTGACGACCTGGAAGCGGCCGTCGAGCCGGGGAATGTCGAGCGCCATGACCTCAACGGTACGCCGGGGGTCCGACACCCCGCGGCGACTACGGGCAGTCCCTGATCGGCTTCGATATTCCCATTGTGTGGCCCATCTCACCGGACTACGCTCTCCGTGTAGGCCGCTCGCGGCGGCCGACCGGGCAGGTGGCCAGGCCTCGACGGCCGGCCCGCCCCCGGCACAGGGGTCGCAGCACCCGGCACGCCCGGCGTGCGCACCCGACGTGGTCGCGCCCGAGGCGCTGACCGGCCGCCGCGAGCGCCCCTGCTCGTCACCCCGCCACCGTCCCTGCTCGTCACCCCGCCACGGTGAATCCCGTTCAACCATCCGTGGAGACCTCCGCCGCCCGCGCCGACCGCGCCGTCCCGCCGCCGGGCCACCCGCCGCACGACGACGCCCACACCGGGAGCGTCCCCCCGGTGGTGGCCGGTCGACGCCGCGCCACCCTGCTGGTCCTCGCGGTCGTGGCCGTGCTCTCGGCGACGGCCCTGGTCGTGGGGCTGCTGAGCTGGTCGCCCGACCGGTCGGAGCCGCCCCGCGCGCTGACCGGCGACGAGCGTGACCGGCTCGCCGCGATGCGGGTCACCAACGTCCGCGACCTGCGGGCCGGAGTCCGCGTGACGGCCGGGGCCGGGCCCGCCCGCACCGAACTCGTCGGCTGGGTCGACTGGTCCCGGCCGCTGGTCTACCTGGACGTCGGCGGGCCCGGCGCGGGCGCCGATCGCGGCCTGCTCCAGGCCACCCCGACCGTGGCCGTGCTGCGCCCCGACCCGTCGGCGGTGCCGACCCCGGCGCCGCCCCCGCTGGTCCCGCCGGCGGACCACTGGCGGCTGCGGGGTGCGTCCGCCGGGCGCGGGCTCGACGCCGTGCTCGACCTGCTCTTCCGGCTCGGCTCGGACCGCCCCGAGCCGCCCGCGGAGGACGCCCGGTGGGTGGGGCGCGCCAAGGTCGGGGCGGAGCCGGTCGACATCCTCCGGGCGCCGCCGCCCGCCCACGACACGCCGCCGTCGGCATCCGCGGGCGACGCGCGGCGCTACTGGCTGGACCGCGACGCGCGCCTGCACCGGCTGGAGACCACCCTGCCCGGCCTCGGGCCGGTCACCGTGCAGCTGACCCGCACCGACCGGCCCACGCTGCGGCCGGTCGACGCCCTCGGCGGCCGTCCCGGGCAGCCCCGCGCGCTGACCGCCGCCGAGCGGGGCCGGCTGGACCGGGTGCCCGGCCGGCTCCGCGCCGCCGGCGGCGCCGCCGTCACCCTGACCGCGCCGGTCGCCGCCGGCACCGACCTGCGTGGTACGGGCTGGGTGAGCTGGACGGGACCGGCCGCGTACGTGACCGTCGCCGACCTCGGCGCGCCGGAACGCCGGACGCTGCTGCGGGTCGACGCCGCCGGCGTGACCCGGGCCGAGGTGCCCGCCGCGACGGTGCCGGGCGGCGTGGAGGCGCCCGGCCGGCCCCCGCTGCCGCCCCCGACCCAGGGCTGGCGGGCCGACCCGGCCCGCGCCGGCGACCTGGGCCTGCTGCTCGACGCGGCGCTGCGGGCCGCCCGGTCGCCCGGTCAGCGGGGCGCCGCCCTGCGGGTGCGCGGGGACAGCCTCGCCGGAAAGAGCGTGGACGTCGTCGAGCTGCGCACCTCACGGGCGCTGCTGCGCTACTGGATCGACCGGTCCGGCCTGCTGCGCCGGTTGGAGCTGCGCACCCGCCCGGGCGCCTGGGCGCAGCTCGACCTGGCCCCCGGCGCGACGCCCCGGCTGCCGCCGGCACGGCCGGCCCCGCAGCGCCCGAAGGCGCCGACCGCCGGCCGGTGAACGACCGGACCCGCTACTCCGGCGGGGCAGCGGTCAGGCCCGCCGGGGAGCGACCTCGGTGGGGCAGCGGACGGAACGGTCAGGCCCCCCGGTGGGCGACCGGACCGGCGACGCCGGCCGGAGCGGGCGAAGCCTCCGCACCGCGATGACGACCGGGACCGGTCAGGGGCGCCAGCCGGTCTGCGCCGCCCACTCCTCCGCGCGCAGGTGCTCCTCGTCGAACCAGGGGTCCTTCGCCGTGGTGTAGGTGGCGCCGTCCGGGGCCGACGCGGCCAGCTCCCGCTTGAGCAGCAGGTAGGCCGCCCGCTGGTCCGGGTCGGCGCGCAGGTGGTCGCGCATCAGCAGCGCGTACCGCCAGCCCGGCGAGTCCGCCGCGCGCACGTGCAGGTGCACGGGGCGGCCCGGGTCGGCGCTGCCGTGCAGCCGCTTCTCCCATCGGCCGCTGCCGGGCGGGCGCGGGTTGTCCCACCAGTCGCCGGGCAGGCGCGGGAAGCCCGCGGCGGCGAGCCGCTCGGCCAGCGGCCCGTCCGCGTCGGCCAGGGTCGGCACGGTGAGCTGGATGTCGATCACGTCCTTGGCGGCGAGGCCGGGGACCGCCGTCGAGCCGATGTGGTCGATCCGCAGGTCGGCGGGGGCCAGCGCGTGCCGGATCCGGGCGGCCAGCCGCGCGTACTGCTGCGGCCAGGTCGGGTCGGCCTCGGTCAGCTCGACGCGGTGCGGGCGCACCGGCCGCCGCCCGCGCACGTTGGCCTCGAAGGGCACCAGCCGCTCCCGCCACAGCGCGTCGACCGCGGCGTGCAGCTCGGCGAGGCTGCCGTCGTTGGTCAGCACCACGTCGGCCGCGGCCCGCCGCCGGGCGTCGTCGGCCTGGGCGGCGATCCGCCGCTCGGCCTCCGCCCGGTCCATGCCCCGGTCGCGGGCCAGCCGCGCCAACCGGGTGGCCACCGCCGTCTGCACCACGACCACCAGGTGGTACGTGGGTGCGAGCCCCACCTCCACCAGCAGGGGGACGTCGTTGACGACGATCGCGTCGGGCGACGCCGCGGCGGCCAGCTCGGCCGTGCGGGCCCGTACGCGGGGATGGGTGATCGCCTCCAGCCGGCGACGTGCGGTCTCGTTGGCGAAGACCACGGCGCCGAGCGCGGCGCGGTCGAGGGCGCCGTCGGCGTCGAGGACCCGGTCGGAGAAGGCGGCGACGATCTCGGCCAGCCCCTCGGTGCCCGGTGCGACCACCTCCCGGGCCACCTTGTCGGCGTCGATCACGACGGCGCCGCACTCGGCCAGCCGACTCGCCACGGCGCTCTTGCCGGACCCGATTCCACCGGTCAGTCCCACCTTCAGCACGGCAACAGTCAACCGAACCACCACCGCGCCGCCGGCACCGGGGGCACCTCGCCGGGACACCCCGGCGGGACACCCCACCCGCCTATTCTAGCGCTAGAATATGCGCATGGAGCTGACCTCCGCCGAGCTGACCGTGCTGGGCCTGATCGTGGAACGCCCCCGGCACGGCTACGACCTGGAGCAGGTGATCGAGCAGCGCGGCATCCGACAGTGGTCCGACGTCGGCTTCTCCTCGATCTACTACCTGCTCGCCAAGCTGGAGAAGCGCGGCCTGGTCCACGTCCCCGAGGCGCCCGCCGCCGCCAAGTCCCGCCGCGTCTTCCATCCCACGGCCGAGGGCCGGGAGGCCGCGGCGCGCACCGCGCTGGCCCTCATCGAGGAGCCGCGCCCGATCCCGCACCCGCTCCTGGTCGGGATCGCCAACCTGTCGCTGCTGTCCGAACGGGACTACGCGGGGGCGCTGCGCACCCGGCTGGCGCGGGTCGAGGCCCGCATCGAGTCGGTCCGGGCGGCGCAGCGGACGCAGTCCCCCCTCCCGCGACCGGCGCGTGAGGTGTTCTCGTACTCGCTGAGCCTCCTTGAGGCAGAGAGGCAGTGGCTCGCCGACCGGGCCCAGGTGTTCGATGACCGACAAGACTGACTTCATGAAGACCCTCGACGCCTACCGGGCCACGCGAGGCCGGTTCCGGATCGTGGACGTGCCCGACACGCGGTACCTCATGATCGACGGGCACGGCGACCCGAACACCTCGCCGGCGTTCGCCGAGGCCGTCGAGACCCTCTACCCGGTGGCCTACAAGCTCAAGTTCGCCAGCCAGCGGGACCTGGGGCGCGACTACGTCGTACCGCCGCTGGAGGGCCTGTGGTGGGCCGAGGACATGGCGTCCTTCACCGCGGAACGCGACAAGTCGCGGTGGGACTGGACGCTGATGATCATGGTGCCGGGCTGGATCGACCAGGACATGTTCGCCGCCGCGGTGCAGCAGGCCGGGGCCAGGAACCGCGCGTCCCGGCTCGCCGACCTCCGGCTGGAGACGCTGTCCGAGGGGCGGTGCGTGCAGACGCTGCACGTCGGTTCCTTCGACGACGAGGCGGAGGTGCTGGCGCGGCTGCACGGCGAGTTCGTGCCGGGCAACGGGCTGCGGCTGGCGGGCCGACACCACGAGATCTACCTGAGCGACTTCCGCAGGGTCGCGCCCGAGCAGCAACGCACCATCCTGCGGCAGCCGGTCGTCGCCGCCGGCTGAGAGGCCGGGCGGCCGACGGCGAGGGCCCCGCCCCCGGCGATCTCACGATCGCGGGGACGGGGCCCTTCCGTCGTTCAGCGGGTCACTTGCCGCCGGCGAGCTTCTCCCGCAGAGCGGCGAGCGCCTCGTCGGTGGCCAGGGTGCCGGCCGGCTCCTCGGCCTGTCGGCTCGGGGCCGCGCTGGTCGAGGTGGTGGTGCCACCGGTAACGGCCGGAGCCGGGTTGGCAGCGGCCTCGGCGTCGGCGGCGCGGGAGGTCTGCACCTGCTTGGTGTGGGCCTCCCAGCGCTGACGGGCCTCGGCGTACTGGTTCTCCCAGGTCTCGCGCTGCTTGTCGTACCCCTCGAGCCACTCGCCCGTCTCCGGGTCGAAGCCCTCCGGGTAGATGTAGTTGCCCTCGGCGTCGTAGGTCGCGGCCATGCCGTAGAGGGTCGGGTCGAAGTGCTCCTCGCCCTCGACGAAGCCCTCGTTGGCCTGCTTGAGCGACAGCGAGATCCGGCGGCGCTCCAGGTCGATGTCGATGACCTTGACCATGACCTCGGAGCCGACCTGGACGACCTGCTCCGGGATCTCCACGTGGCGCTCGGCCAGCTCGGAGATGTGGACCAGGCCCTCGATGCCGTCGTCCACCCGGACGAAGGCGCCGAACGGCACCAGCTTGGTGACCTTACCCGGCACGATCTGCTGGATCGCGTGGGTGCGGGCGAACTGCCGCCACGGGTCCTCCTGGGTCGCCTTCAGCGACAGCGAGACCCGCTCGCGGTCCAGGTCGACGTCCAGGACCTCGACCTCGACCTCCTGGCCCACCTCGACGACCTCGGACGGGTGGTCGATGTGCTTCCAGGACAGCTCGGAGACGTGCACCAGGCCGTCCACGCCGCCCAGGTCGACGAACGCGCCGAAGTTGACGATCGAGGACACGACGCCCTTGCGGACCTGGCCCTTCTGCAGCTTGTTGAGGAACTCGGTGCGCACCTCGGACTGCGTCTGCTCCAGCCAGGCCCGGCGGGACAGGACCACGTTGTTGCGGTTCTTGTCCAGCTCGATGATCTTGGCTTCGAGCTCGCGGCCGACGTACGGCTGCAGGTCCCGCACCCGACGCATCTCGACCAGGGAGGCGGGCAGGAAGCCGCGCAGGCCGATGTCGAGGATGAGACCACCCTTGACCACCTCGATGACCGAGCCGCGGACGACCCCGTCCTCGTCCTTGATCTTCTCGATGGTGCCCCAGGCCCGCTCGTACTGCGCCCGCTTCTTGGAGAGGATCAGACGCCCCTCCTTGTCCTCCTTCTGGAGGACCAGGGCCTCGATGTGGTCACCAACCGAAACGACCTCGGCCGGGTCCACGTCGTGCTTGATCGACAACTCCCGAGAGGGGATGACGCCCTCGGTCTTGTAGCCGATGTCGAGCAGGACCTCGTCCCGATCGACCTTGACGACGGTGCCTTCGACAATGTCGCCGTCGTTGAAGTACTTGATGGTCTCGTCGATGGCGGCGAGGAAAGCTTCCTCGGAACCGAGATCGTCGTGGGTGACCCGGGTGGCGCTCGAGGGGGCCTCGATGCTGCTCGTCATGTGGGCGGTTGCTCCGGTCGGATGGTGTGTCACAGCAGGCTGGTGTCGCGGTGACCTGTTCGCGCCAACGGATCCGTCGCCGGGCACACCGAGAGATCGAGTGAGATCATGGAGAAACTCCGCCAGTGGTCCCGGAGACCGCGCACCTGCTCCCTGCCGAGGCACACGATCCGCGAGCGCATCGTCTAGCCTACCCGCTGCATTACCACAGCGTGCAAGGCCTCCCGTCCTCTCGCCGCCGCGCCACCTGCGAAAGCGGAGATTTCGCCAGGAACCAGCCTCGGGTGTCGCGTCCGTCACAGGAGCACCACCGGAGACGGTAGCGCCGCTCGCGTACCGCCGCACCCCGGGGTGCCCACCGCGCCCGCCGTCACCCCGGACGCGGCCGGGGCCTAGCGTGGACGGGTGGATGACGACAGCCGGGTGACCCGGCGCCGGGTGGGCGACGCGGAGGCCCGTCGGGCCAACCGCCGCTGGTGGGACGCCGACGCCGACGACTACCAGGCCGAGCACGGCGACTTCCTCGGCGACGTCGACTTCGTCTGGTGCCCCGAGGGGGTCCGCGAGGCGGACGTACGGCTGCTGGGCGAGCTGGCCGGGCGGCGGGTGCTGGAGGTCGGCTGCGGAGCCGCGGCGGCCGCGCGGTGGCTGGCCGCCCAGGGCGCCCGGCCGGTCGCGGCGGACCTCTCCGCCGGCATGCTGCGGCACGCCGCCCTCGCCGCCGCACGCACCGGCGTACGCGTGCCGCTGGTGCAGGCCGACGCGCTGGCGCTGCCCTTCGCCGACGCGGCCTTCGACACCGCCTGCACGGCGTTCGGGGCGATCCCGTTCGTCGCCGACTCGGCGGCGGTGATGCGCGAGGTGTTCCGGGTGCTGCGCCCGGGCGGCCGCTGGGTGTTCTCGGTGACCCACCCGATGCGGTGGATCTTCCTCGACGACCCTGGCGAGGGCGGGCTGACGGCCGTCCACTCGTACTTCGACCGCTCCCCCTACGTGGAGCAGGACGAGGCCGGCCGGGCCACCTACGTCGAGCAGCACCGCACGCTGGGCGACCGCGTCCGGGAACTGGTGGGGGCCGGGTTCCGCCTGGTCGACCTCGTGGAGCCGGAGTGGCCCGCGGGGCACGAGGGGGTCTGGGGGCAGTGGAGCCCGCTGCGCGGCCGCCTCTTCCCCGGCACCGCCATCTTCGTCGCCGAGAAACCCGCCGGCTAGCCGGACAGTCGGTGCGACGTCCGAGGCGGGCCGCGGGGTTACGCTGAGCCGGTGAGCGCCGAGCCGATCGCGACACCACCTGGCCCCTGGTGTCCGGACCCGATCCGGCAGCAGCGTGCCGACTACACGCTGGAGGACCTGCTCAACCTGCCGGACGACGCCCCCCGCGTCGAACTCGTCGACGGAGTCATCCAGGTGACACCCTCCCCCACCCTGGGCCACCAGGACATCTCTCTGCTGCTCGCGCACTGGCTGCTGCGGCACGCACCGGGGCACCTCCGGGTCGCCCAAGCCGTCGGAGTCGCGCTGAACACCAACACCAGCCGGCAGCCGGACGTGTTGCTGCGCAACGTCGACGTACCGTCCGACCGGTCTCTGCTGCGGCCGGAGGACGTGGTGCTCGCGGTGGAGATCGTGTCGCCCGGCACCCGCCGCACCGACCGGTTCGCCAAGCCCGGCGAGTACGCCGCCGCAGGGATCCCCTTCTACTGGCGGATCGAGCAGGATCCGGTGCACGTCTACGCCTACCGGCGGGGCGACCGGCTCGGCCCGGGCGGCGAGCGGCAGTACGAACTGGTCGCCGACAGCGCCGAGCTGATCGAGCTGACCGAGCCGTTCGAGATCAAGCTCCCGGTCGCCGAGATCGCCCCGTAGCCCGCCGCCGCCGTTTCCGTCCGGCGACGCCGGGTACCCGCGCGGCATGGCCGAGCAGAACGAGTTCCGCAAGGGTGACCACGTCTCCTGGGCCAGTCACAGCGGCCGGGCGTACGGCGTGGTCAAGGAGAAGATCACCGAACGGACGCACGTGCGCGGGCACGCCGTGAACGCGTCCCCCGACGACCCGCAGTACCGGATCCGCAACGACGACTCGGGCCGGGACGTCGCCCACCGACCGGAGGTGCTGCGCCGTGAGCAGCGATGAGAAGGGCCGGGACACCTACCGCGAGTTCACCGAGGCGGTCAACATGAAGCCCGGCGAGCTGTCGAAGTGGCTGGAGACCGACGAGTCGAAGCACGTCGGCTGGCGGAAGAAGGGCACCCGGGGCGGCGAGTCGGTCGGCCACGAGTCCGGCCGGAAGATCATCGGTCTGTTGCGCCGCAAGCGCAGCGAGCTCTCCGAGGGCGACTACCGGCACATGCGCAAGGTCGTCGGGTACGTCCGCCGGCACATGGCGCAGCGCCCCTCGGGCGACGTCCGCAACACCAAATGGCGCTGGTCGCTGATGAACTGGGGCCACGATCCCCTCAAGGCGCCGCTGCCGGCCCCGGGCGGCCGGTCCCGGCAGGCCCTCGAACGGCGCGGCGCCCCGCCCAAGACGCGCCGGGGGCCGGGCCGGTGATCCCGGCGAGGTCCCACGACGCCCCGCCCGGCCCGTGAGCCGGCGCCCGCCCCGGCCCGTGAGCCGGCGGCCGGACCGGTCGTAACCACGTCCGGACCGGCGGCGCCCGGACCGACCGGTGGTCGGCGGCCGGCCGACGTGGGTCACCACCGCCCGCGGCCAGGACGACGCCGGCCGGCGGGGCTGGCGGGCGTCAGTGGTCGGCGCTGTTCCAGTCCCGGCCCTCGCCGACGGAGACCTCCAGCGGCACCGACAGCGGGTATGCGCCACCCATCTCCCGCCGCACCAGCTCCTCCAGGGTCTCCCGCTCGCCGGGGGCGACCTCGAAGACGAGCTCGTCGTGCACCTGGAGCAGCATCCGCGAGCGCAGACCCACCTCGCGCAGCGCCGCGTCGACGTGCAGCATGGCCACCTTGATGATGTCGGCCGCCGAGCCCTGGATGGGGGCGTTGAGCGCCATCCGCTCGGCCATCTCGCGGCGCTGCCGGTTGTCGCTGACCAGGTCGGGCAGGTAGCGCCGTCGGCCCAGGATCGTGGAGGTGTAGCCGTCGTGCCGGGCCCGGGCGACGACCTCCTGGAGGTAGTCGCGGACCCCGCCGAACCCGGCGAAGTAGTCCTCCATCAGCCCGCGCGCCTCCTCGGCGGTGATCCCGAGCTGCTGGGACAGGCCGAACGCGCTCAGCCCGTAGGCCAGGCCGTAGTTCATCGCCTTGATCTTGCGCCGCTGGTCGGCGGTGACCTCGCCGAGGGGCACCGCGAACACCGACGAGGCGGTCGCGGCGTGGAAGTCGGCGCCGGAGTTGAACGCCTCGATGAGCGCGTCGTCCGACGACAGGTGCGCCATGATCCGCATCTCGATCTGGCTGTAGTCGGCGGTGAGCAGGCACTCGTAGCCCTCCCCCACCACGAAGGCACGGCGGATGCGCCGCCCCTCCTCGGTGCGGATCGGGATGTTCTGCAGGTTGGGCTCGGTCGAGGAGAGCCGGCCGGTGGCCGCCACCGTCTGGTTGAACGTGGTGTGGATGCGCCCGTCGTCGGAGACCGACTTGAGCAGCCCGTCGACGGTCGTCTTGAGCTTCGCCACGTCGCGGTGGCGTAGCAGGTGGGCCAGCACGGGGTGCGGGTTCTGCGCGTGAAGCCACTGCAGGGCGTCGGCGTCGGTGGTGTAGCCCGTCTTGATCTTCTTGGTCTTCGGCAGGCCCAGCTCGCCGAAGAGGATCTCCTGCAACTGCTTGGGCGAGCCGAGGTTGAACTCCCGCCCGACCGCCGCGTAGGCGCCCTGGGCGGCGGCCTTCACCTCGGCGGCGAAGTGCGCCTCCAGCTCCGAGAGGTAGTGCGTGTCGGCGGCGATGCCCGTGCGCTCCATCGTGGCGAGCACCCGCATCAGCGGCAGCTCCACCTCGGCCATCAGCCGGGCGGACTGCTCGCCGTCGCGGGAGAGCTCGGCGTCGATCGCGTCGGCCAGGTCGAGGGTGGCGCGGGCCTGGAGCATGAGGTTCTGCTCCGCCTCGCCGTCGTTGCCCAGCCCGTCGAGGGTGAGCTGGCCCGTCTCCGGGGCGTCGACGCGCAGCTCGCGGTGCAGGTAGCGCAGCGCCAGGTCGGTGAGGTCGTAGGAGCGCTGGTCGGGGCGGGCCAGGTAGGCGGCGATCTGGGTGTCGCGGAGGATGCCCGCCAGCTCCCAACCGTGCGCGGCGAACGCGAGCACGGCGGGCTTGCTGTCGTGCAGCACCTTGGGCCGCGCCTCGTCGGCCAGCCACGCCGCCAGGGCCGCCTCGTCGGCCGGCTCCAGCACGGCGGGGTCGAGCCAGGCCGCCGCGCCGCCGGCGGTCGCCAGGGCCAGGCCGGTCACCGTGGCGGTGTGCCGCCTGTTGGGCCCGGTGTCGAGCTTCACGGCCAGGCCGACCGGCGTGCCGGCCGGCGCGTGCGTCTCCAGCCACCCGGCCACCGCGCCGGGCTCGGTGAGCACCTCGCCGGTCAGGTCGAATCCGGCCTCGGCCTCGGGCTCCACCGCCTCCAGGTATTGGTAGAGCCGGTCGCGCAGGATGCGGAACTCGAGGGTGTCGAAGACCTGGTGCACCGCCTCGCGGTCCCACCCCTCCCAGCGCGCGTCCTCGGGACGCAGCGGCAGCTCCAGGTCGGAGACGAGGCAGTTGATCTCGTAGTTGCGGATCACGTCGGCGAGCCGCTCGCGCAGGCTGTCGCCGGCCTTGCCCTTGATCTCGTCGGCCCGCGCGACGACCCCGTCGACCCCGCCGTAGAGGTTGATCCACTTCGCGGCGGTCTTCGGGCCCACGCCCGGAACGCCGGGCAGGTTGTCGCTGGTCTCGCCGACCAGGGCGGCCAGGTCGCGGTAGCGCCCGGGAGCCACGCCGTACTTCGCCTCGATCGCCGCCGGATCCATCCGGGCCAGGTCCGAGACGCCCTTGCGCGGGTAGAGCACCGTGACGCTCTCGCCGACGAGCTGAAACGCGTCCCGGTCGCCGGTGCTGATCAGCACCGACATGCCCTGGTCGCGGGCCTGGCAGGCGAGGGTGGCGATGATGTCGTCGGCCTCGTAGCCCTCCTTCTCCACCACCGGGATGCGCAGCGCCGCGAGGACCTCCTTGACCAGGCTGACCTGGCCCTTGAAGTCGGTCGGGGTCTCGCTGCGGCCGGCCTTGTACTCCGCGTACTTCTCGGTGCGGAAGGAGCGGCGGGAGACGTCGAAGGCCACGACGATGTGCGTCGGCTGCTCGTCGCGCAGCACGTTGATCAGCATGGACGTGAAGCCGTAGACCGCGTTGGTCGGCTGCCCCGTCGTGGTGGAGAAGTTTTCCACCGGCAGGGCGAAGAACGCCCGGTATGCCAGGGAGTGTCCGTCGACGAGGAGCAGGCGCGGCGTCGTAGCTGTCACGCGAGCGACTCTAGCCGCCCGCTCCGACAGTCCGGGACACCGGCACGGGCGCCGGCGCGGCCCCCGGGTGCGAGCCGCGCCGGCGCGCCGGTCAGAGCACCTTCGCCAGGAACGCCTTCGTCCGGTCGTGCCGGGGGTTGGCGATCACCTCGCGCGGGTTGCCCGACTCGACCACGACGCCGCCGTCCATGAAGACCAGCGAGTCGCCGACCTCGCGGGCGAAGCCGATCTCGTGGGTCACGACGATCATCGTCATGCCGTCGCGGGCCAGGTCCTTCATCACGTCGAGCACCTCGCCGACCAACTCCGGGTCGAGCGCGCTGGTGGGCTCGTCGAAGAGCATCAGCTTCGGCTGCATGGCCAGCGCCCGGGCGATCGCCACCCGCTGCTGCTGGCCGCCGGAGAGCTGGCCCGGATAGTTGCCGAGCTTGTCGCCCAACCCCACCCGCTCCAGCAGCGCGGCGGCCCGCTCCCGGGCGGCGGCCTTGGGCTCCCGGCCCAGCAGCACCGGCGCCTCGGCGACGTTCTGCAGGGCGGTCATGTGCGGGAAGAGGTTGAACCGCTGGAACACCATGCCGATCGCGCGGCGCTGGGCGGCCACCTCCTTCTCCCGCATCTCGTGCAGCTTGCCGCCGCGCTCGCGGTAGCCGATCAGGTCGCCGTCCACCCAGATCCGGCCGGCGTTGATCTTCTCCAGGTGGTTGATGCAGCGCAGGAACGTCGACTTGCCGGAGCCGGAGGGGCCCAGCAGGCAGCAGACCTCGCCGCTGCGGACCTCCAGGTCGATGCCCTTGAGCACCTCGATCGACCCGAACGACTTGTGCACCTGCTCGGCCCGCACCATCGGCCCGGACTCCACCGCCGGCTCGCCGGCCTGCGCCGGCACGGTCAGCTCGGTCATGCGTCGTCCACCTTCCCGATCCTGCCGCCGCTCTCCGCGGTGACCGCGCGCAGCCTGGTCCTCGCCCGGCCGCCGCGCCCGACGCCCTTGGCGAAGTGCCGCTCCAGGTAGTACTGGCCGACCAGCAGCACGCTGGTCAGCAGCAGGTACCAGATGGTCGCCGCGACCAGCATCGGGAAGACCTGGAAGGTCCGGCTGCCGACGGCCCTGAGCTGGAAGAACAGCTCGGCGGAGACCGGCACGAAGGCCACCAGCGAGGTGTCCTTGAGCATGGCGATCGTCTCGTTGCCGGTCGGCGGGACGATCACCCGCATGGCCTGCGGCAGCACGATGCGGCGCAGGATCTGCCCGCGCCGCATGCCCAGCGCCTGGGCGGCCTCCGTCTGCCCCTCGTCGACCGACTGGATGCCGGCCCGGACGATCTCCGCCATGTAGGCGGCCTCGGACAGGCCGAGCGCCAGCATGCCGGCGACGAAGCCGGTCAGGATGTCCACCGAGGAGAAGCCGAACAGCCGCGCCTCGAAGTCGTCCACCCCGAACAGGGCGCCGATCTGTCGGTCGAAGGGCAGGCCGAACTCGATCCGCGCCCAGAGGATGCCCAGGTTGCCGAAGAGGATCGCCAGCACCAGCCGGGGCACCGCCCGGAAGAACCAGGTGTACGCCCAGGCGACGCCGCGCAGGATCGGGTTCTCCGACAGCCGCATGACGGCGAGGACGACGCCCAGCCCGACGCCGATGAGCATGGCGGTCACCAACAGCGCGAGGCTGCCCCGCACGCCCTCCACGATCGGCGGGCGGAACATCTCGTCGACCATGAACGACCACTTGAACGCCTCGTTCGTCACCAGCAGGTGCACGAACATGGCCACCAGCACCCCGATCACGGCGACGGCGACCCACCGCCCGGGATGCCGCACGGGCACGGCCTGGATGGGTTCCGGCCGTGCCCGCTCGGGTGTGTCTGTCTCGACTGACATGGTCAGCTTGTCGGGTTCAGCGCCGGGGTCGTGATGGCGCCGCCCTCGACGCCCCACTTCTTCAGCGCGGTCTCGTACGTGCCGTCGGCGATGACCGCCGCGACGGCCTCCTTCAGCACCTCGGCGAACGCGGCCTGGTCCTTCTTCACCGCGTAGCCGTACGGGGCCGACTCGTAGATGTCGCCGAGCAGCTCCAGCCGACCGTTGCTCTGCTTCACCGCGTACGCGCCGACCGGGGAGTCGGCCAGCATGGCGTCGTTCTTGCCGCTGACCACGGCGGCGGTCGCGTCGCTCTGCGCCTGGTACTGCTCGATGGCGATCGCCGGCTTGCCGGCGTCGGTGCACCTCTTCGACCGGGCGGTCACGTCGTCGAGCTGCACGGTGCCGACCTGCACGGCGATCTTCTTGCCGCAGGCGTTGTCCGGGTCGACCTTGGCCGGGTTGCCCGGCTTGGTCGCCCACTGGGTGCCGGCGGAGAAGTAGCTGACCATGTTGACGGTCTTCAGCCGCTCGGCGTTGATGGTGAACGAGGAGACGCCTACCTCGTACTTGCCCGAGTCCACGCCGGGCAGGATCGAGTCGAACGGGGCCGGCTCGTACTCGACCTGCAGGCCGAGCTTCTGCGCCACGGCGTTGAACAGCTCGACGTCGAAGCCGACGACCGTCTTGCCGTCGGCGTCGAGGAACTCCGCCGGGGCGTACGTCGAGTCGGTGCCGACCTTGATCACGCCGTCGGCCTTCACGGCGTCGGGCACCTTCGCGGCCAGCGCCGAGTCGGCGGAGGCGGTGACGCTGGGCCCGGTGCCGGTGCCGGGCTGCTCGGTGTTCTCCTTCTCACCGCAACCGGCGATCGAGATGGCGAGCAGCGCGGCACCCGCGGCGCCGAGCACGGCCCGGCGGCCACCAGTGGTGTTGAACATGTCGTTCTCCTTGCGACGAGGGGTGGCGGCAGGTCAGGCCACGCCGAGGTATGCCTCTTTGACCGCCGGGTCGTGCAGCAGCTCCGCGCCGGTGCCGCTCTTGACGATCCGGCCGGTCTCCAGCACGTACGCCCGGTGGGCGCGGGCCAGGGCCTGCTGGGCGTTCTGCTCGACCAGCAGGACGGTGGTGCCCTGCTGGTTGATCTCGACGATGATGTCGAAGATCTGCTGGATCAGCATCGGCGCCAGCCCCATCGAGGGCTCGTCGAGCAGCAGCAGCTTGGGCCGGCTCATCAGCGCCCGGCCGACGGCCAGCATCTGCTGCTCGCCGCCGGAGAGGGTGCCGCCGTGCTGCTTGCGCCGCTCGGCCAGGCGCGGGAAGAGGTTCAGCACCCGGTCGAGGTCCTGGGCGATGCCGGCGCGGTCCCGCCGGGTGTACGCGCCCATGTCCAGGTTCTCCAGCACCGTCATGCCCGGGAAGATGCCCCGGCCCTCCGGCGCCTGGCACAGCCCGCGCCGGACCCGCAGGTCCGCCCGGAGCCTGGTGATGTCCTCACCGTTGAACCGGATGCTGCCGCTGGCGACCGGCCGGATGCCGGAGATCGCCCGCATCGTGGTCGACTTGCCGGCGCCGTTGGCGCCGATCAGGGCGACGATCTCGCCCTCGTCCACCGTCAGGCTGATGCCGTGCAGCGCCTGGATCCGCCCGTACAGCAGGCTCACGTCGTCGATCTCAAGCAGCATCGTCCGGCACCCCCAGGTACGCCGCGATCACCTTCGGGTTGTCCCGCACCTCGGCGGGCAGCCCCTCGGCGATCTTCTTTCCGAACTCCAGCACCACGATCCGGTCGGTGACGCCCATGACCAGGCGCATGTCGTGCTCGATGAGCAGCACGGTCACGCCGGTGTCCCGGATCTGCCGGATGAGCTGGAGCAGTTCCTCCTTCTCCGCCGGGTTGAAGCCGGCGGCCGGCTCGTCCAGGCAGAGCAGCACCGGGTCGGTGGCCAGCGCGCGGGCGATCTCCAGCCGCCGCTGCTCGCCGTAGGAGAGGTTGCGGGCGAACTCGTGCATCCGCTTGCGGATGCCGACGAACTCCAGCAGGCGCTCGGCCTTCTCCCGGCCCTCGCGCTCCTCCTTCCAGTACCGCGGCAGGCGGAACAGCGCGGAGATGACGCTGGTCTTGTGGTGCGCGTCGGCGCCGACCAGGACGTTCTCCAGTGCGGTCATCTCGGGGAAGAGGCGGATGTTCTGGAACGTCCGCGCCATTCCCATCCGGGTGATCTGGTGCCGCTTCTTGCCGCTGATCTTCTGGCCGCGGAACCGGATCTGCCCCTCGGTGGGCTGGTAGATGCCGGTCATCGCGTTGAAGCAGGTGGTCTTGCCGGCGCCGTTCGGGCCGATCAGACCGAGGATCTCCCCCTTGTAGAGGGTGAAGTCCACCTCGTTCAGCGCCACGACGCCGCCGAAGCGCAGCGTGACGTTGTCGACCTCCAGCAGCGGCTCCCGGCTGGGCACCGCCTCCACGGCCGGCGCGCCGGCCTGCGCCGGGACGGCCGGCGTCTGCTCGGTGTCACTCACCGACGGTCACCTCCTTGCGGCGGTCCTTGAACTCCGCCGCGCGTCGTCGGTTCGGGATCAGGCCCTCGGGCCGGAAGATCATCATGATCACCAGGACCAGGCCGAAGAAGAGGAACCGGAACTCGTACAGCTCGAAGCCGAACACCTCGATGCCGCGGAACCGCTCGATCATGTACGCCACGAGGCCACCGCCGACGATCGCGCCGACGATGTTGCCCGAGCCGCCGAAGATGACCGCGGCCAGGATGATGATCGAGTTCAGCAGCTCGAAGTTCTGCGAGTTGACGAAGTTCTGCTTGCCCGCGAAGAGCGCACCGGCCAGACCGGCGATCGCCGCGCCCGCCGCGAACGCCCACAGCTTGAACTTGAACGTCGGCACGCCCATCAGCTGCGCGGCGTCCTCGTCCTCCCGGATCGAGATCCAGGCGCGGCCCACCCGGCTGTTGGTCAGGTTCCGCACCCCGATGACGACCAGGATGATCAGCGTGAGCACCAGCCAGTAGTACGGCCGGGCGTCGAGCACGCCGAAGACCGGCTTGCCGTCGGCGTACTGGCCCGGCGGGTGCGGAATCTGGTTGAAGCCCCGCTGGCCCTTCAGGAACTCGGAGCTGACCGCCCCGATCCGGATCATCTCGGCGAAGCCGAGCGTCACCAGCGCCAGGTAGTCGCCCCGCAGCCGCAGGGTCGGCGTGCCGAGCATGACGCCGGAGACCATCGTCAGGGCGATCGCCACCGGCACCGCCAGCAGCCACGGCCACAGCGTCTTGATGTCGCTGCTCGGCGACGTCAGCACCGCCACGGTGTACGCGCCGACGGCGAAGAAGCCGAAGTAGCCGAGGTCGAGCAGGCCGGCGAAGCCGACCACGATGTTCAGCCCGACGGCCAGCAGCACGTAGATCGAGACGGTGAACATCACCTGCGTGAAGTTCGCACCGGGGGTCGGGATCGGCCCCAGGTACTGGTAGAACTCCTTGTTCGGCAGCGCGTAGAAGAACACGATCACCGCGGCCAGCAGCGCCCAGCGCACCCAGCGCGGCGCGCCACGCCACCGCTCCCCGGCCGCCTCGCGGCCGGAGCGCACCTTCTCCAGGACGGTCGTCATGCCCGTGCCCTCCCCAGCGACTCACCCAGCAGACCGGTCGGCCGGAACATCAGCAACACCACCAGCAGCGCGAACGCGGCGAAGTCCTTCCACTCGCTGCCGAACAGGCCGGAGGCGTAGTTCTCCACGACGCCCAGCAGCAGGCCGCCGAGGAGCGCGCCGCGCAGGTTGCCGATGCCGCCCAGCACCGCGGCGGTGAACGCCTTGAGGCCGAGCAGGAAGCCGACGCTGTAGGTGAGGGTCTGGATCCGCACGTCGTAGAGGAGGCCGGCCACGCCGGCCATCGCGCCACCGGCGATGAAGACCATCATGATGATCCGGTCCTTGTTCACGCCCATCAGCGCGGCGGTGTTGGCGTCCTGGGCGACCGCCCGGATGCCGCGACCGACCCGGCTGCGGTTGATGAACATGTCCAGCCCGATCATCATCACCAGCGCGGCGCCGATGGTCAGCAGCTGGATGGCGTCGATCGGCACCCCGGCGACCTCGAACAACGGCTTGGAGCTGACCAGCGCGGGGGCGCCCTGCGGGCGGCGGTCGGTCCAGACGCCGAACGCCTCGGCGATGGCGATCGACGCGCCGATCGCGGTGATCAGGAACGCCAGCGGCGGCGCGTTGCGCTTACGCAGCGGCCGGTAGGCCACCCGCTCGATCACCGTCGCGGTGCCCGCCGAGGCGACGGCCGCCACGACCATCGCGACCAGCAGGTAGAGAACGATCGTGCCGAACCCGCTGACCTGCGAGTCCTGGTTGAGGCCGAATCCGTTCCAGGTCCACAGGGCGGCGAACGCGCCGGCGATGAAGACCTCGGAGTGGGCGAAGTTGATGAGTCTCAGCACGCCGTAGACCAGCGTGTAGCCCAGCGCGACCAGGGCGTAGATCGCGCCCTGCGTCAGGCCGGTCGTCGTGAGTTCTCCGAAGTTGGAGAACAGTCCGTCGAAGTTCAAGGGAGGGACGCTCCATCAGGGTCTGGAGAGAAAAAGGGGGGGTGCACGATCCGGTCGGCCAGGCCGAGCCGGCGGACCAGGGCAACGGCGGCGGACTCGCCCCCGGCC
>NZ_JBSGDY010000108.1:0-21259 GCF_053602615.1 Micromonospora sp. NPDC004336 | reverse complement strand
GGGGCGCGTGCACCCGCGCCCCCCGTGTGACGCCCAGCGGGGGGGGGGGGCCCACCCCCTGCGCGGCGCGGCCGCCCCCCGCCCGGCCGGGCGCGGGGCCGCCGACGCGACGTGCTCAGAGCTCGGCGAGGGTGCCGGCGTACATCTTCTCGATCTCGGCGGCGAAGTTGCTCTCCACGCCCCGGCGCTTGATCTTCAGCGACGGCGTGATCTCGCCGTGCTCGATGGCCAGGTCGCGCGGCAGGATGGCGACCTTCTTGATCGTCTCCCAGCGGTTGAGCTTGGCGTTCAGCTCGGCCACGTACCCCTCGACCATCGCCTTCGCCTCCGGCGAGGCGACGATCTCGGCGTAGTCGCGGCCCTCCAGCGGGGTGCCGGCGGCCCAGCCCCTGATCGCGTCCGGGTCCAGCGTGACCAGCATCGTGCAGTAGTTGCGGGCCTGGCCGATCACCACGGCCTGCGAGGTGTACGGGCAGGTCGCCTTGAACATCCCCTCGATGTGCGAGGGCGCGATGTACTTGCCGCCCGAGGTCTTGACCAGGTCCTTCTTCCGGTCGGTGATCTTCAGGTAGCCGTCGGCGTCCAGCGTGCCGATGTCGCCGGTGCGGAAGAAGCCGTCCTCGGTGAACGCGGCGGCGGTCTCCTCGGGCAGGTTGTGGTAGCCGCGCATCACCGGCCGGCCGCGCACCAGGATCTCGCCGTCGGTGTCGACGCGGCACTCCAGGTCGCCCATCGCCCGGCCGACGGTGCCGATCCGCAGCCCGTCGGGCGGGTTGACGAAGTTGCCGGCGCTGGTCTCGGTGAGGCCGTAGCCCTCGGAGATCGGCAGGTTCGCGGCGGCGAAGAAGGTGGCGATCTCCGGGCTGAGCGGGGCGGCACCGGAGACGAGCACCCGGATCCGGCCGCCGAGCCGCGCCTGGAGCTTGCTGAAGACCAGCTTCTCGGCCACCGCGTACTTCAGCTTCAGCCCCGCCGGGACCGGCCGGCCGGCCTGCTCCAGGGCGACCTTCTCCTTGCCGACCCGCACGCCCCAGGCGAAGATCTTCGCCTTCGCGCCGCCGCCGGCCTGGGCGGTGGTGACCGCCTTGTTGTAGACCTTCTCGAACACGCGGGGGGCGCCGCACATCAGCGTCGGCCGGATCACCCCGAGCAGGTCGACCAGCTTGTCCACCCGGCCGTCGACGTACGTCGGCAGGCCCACGTGGATCGCCCCGCAGAGCAGCGTCTTGCCGAACGAGTGGGACAGCGGCAGCCAGAGATATTGCAGGTCGTCGTCGCGGAGCAGCCCCAGGTCGGCCTGCGCCACGCCCTCCCAGCACCAGCCGCCGTGCAGCAGCTCGACGCCCTTCGGCCGCCCGGTGGTGCCCGAGGTGTAGATCAGGGTGGCCAGGTGGTCGGGGCCGATCCCGGCGACCAGCATCTCGACCAGGTCGGGCTCGGCGGCCAGCGCCTGGGTGCCCCGCTCCTCGAGCTCGGCGAGGGTGAGCTGGGGGATGGCGGCGGACGGGTCGGCGGCGCCGTCGAAGAGCACCACGTGGGTCAGGGCCGGCAGGTCCGCTCCGGCGACCTTGGCCGCCTGGGCCGGGTTCTCGGCGAAGAGCACCCGCGAGCCCGAGTCGGCGACGATGTAGGTCGCGTCCTCCGGCTCGGTGGTGGGGTAGACGGTGGTGGTCGCGCCGCCGGCACACATGATGCCGAGGTCGGCGAGCACCCATTCGAGCCGGGTGTTGGCCAGGATCGCCACCGGCTGCTCCTGACCGACCCCGAGCCCGTGCAGCCCGGCGGCGATCGCCTTGGCGCGGCGGGCCACCTGCTCCCAGGTCAGCCAGACCGGGCCGGAGTCGTCGGGGGCCGGGTGGGCGAAGGCGTCGCGGTCGGGGGACGCCGCCACGCGCTTCAGGAACATGTCAGGGATGGAGCGGTACGGTACATCGAGAGCCATCGCTGTAGCCGCCTTCGGGGGTGGAGGCGTGACCGTCGTCACGTCGGTGTTCGTTACCGAAGAGTATTGCCTGCACCCGCGGGTCGGCCAGCCCTCTGTCGATCACGGCTGGGCCACGTCCCGGGAGGTGGAACGCCGTCAGGCGTACCGGGCGGCCCGCAGCGACCAGTCGTAGGTGGCCCGGATCCAGTTCCGGCGGGCGGTCACCGCCGGCCGCAGGCTGTCGTCGCCGGCCGCCAGCAGCGCCGACTCCGTCTTCAGGTAGGCCGTCAGGGACTCGTTGAACCGGTCGGCCGCCGCGCGCAGGGCCGCCGTCTCGCCGCCGGCGACGGGTCCGGCGGCGATGACCGCCACCAGGTTGTGCCCGTCCGGCTGCTCGGCGCTCTCCTTGCCGTACGAGAAGACGTCGTTGCACCAGCAGACCAGGTCGGCGGCGAGCAGGTCGAGCGCGACCAGCGCGGGCGCTGCGCGGTCGGCCGCCCGCGGTTGCCCCCCGGCGGCCAGTTCGGTGAGCGTGAAGCTCGGGTGCACCCCGCCGGTGTGCCGGCGCATCTGCACGTACTCGGCCAGTTCCGGCACCCGGCCCCGCTCCCGGTTCGCGGCCTCCCACAGCAGCGCCAGCAGGTACTCCCGCACCTCGCCGACGAAGCGCAGCAGCATCGCCGGCGTCCCGGTGGCCCGGACCCGCCGGCACAGGTCGGCCAGCGCGTCGCCCAGCGGGCCCGCCGCGCCCGGCCCCTCGGCCGCCTCGCCGTGCCGGTCCAGGACGTCGAGCAGGGCGGCGACCGTCGGCGCCAGCCGGGTGGGGGCGTCGCCGAGGCCGTCCTCGTCGCAGGCGTCGTCTATCACGAACAGCCAGGAGATGAGGTCGGCGAGCAGGCGCAGCCGCTCGACCGAGCCCTCCGGGCAGGCCCGCCCGGCCAGCCCGGCGGCGTCGGCCCGGTGCAGGCGGCGCAGCCGGTGCCCGCTAATGATCAGGCCGAGGTCGAGCGCCCACTCGGTGCTCTCCTGTGCCACCTGATCGGTGGCCTCGTGTCGGCGCGCGGGGAAAGGGGGTTCCCGCAGGGCCGAGACCGCAAAGGTCCGCATGGCGCCCCCAGTCACGCCGCCCTCGGGCGAGGGCGGCGCGGTACAGCGTACGGGAGGCGGGATCGGCCGTGATGATTGGGTCGAGCCGATCTCAGGTTCCGTCGTGACCGCTTCCGCACATAGGGTTACATGCCCAGGTCCGCGTTGCGGAGCCGGTCGGCCGCCGCCTGCGGCCCGTCGATCTGCACCCGGGCCACCCGCTGGCGGCCGGAGAGGAACAGGACGAGTTCGCCCGGCGCGGCGACCACCCGGACGGGCTCGCCGCCCCGCCCGACGTGCAGCTCGCCGTAGCCGGGCGCCTGCACGAAGACGTCGGCCGGGAACCGGCGCAGGGCCAGCCGGGCCATCCCGGCGGCCCGCCGCCACAGCGTCGCCTGGAGCCCGGCCGCCAGGTCGCGCGGGAGCCAGCCCGACCGGGCGCGCCGGACGTCCTCGTGGTGGATGAAGAACTCCATCGTGTTGGCCAGCTCGTCGGTCACCGGGTTGCTGACCGGGCTCCACACCGGCGCCCGGCGCACCTGCTCGACGAGGCGCGGCCAGGGGCGCGCCGCGATGCGCAGGCGCACCCGCTCCGCGTACCCCCGCAGGGGTGGCAGCAGGATGCCGCCGGCGGCGTCCGGGCGGCGCTCCCGCAGCACCAGGTGGGCGGCGAGGTCTCGGGTGGTCCACCCCTCGTTGACCGTCGGCGCGTCCGGTCCCAGCGTGAGCATCAGGTCGGCGAGCGCCTCGCGCTCCGATCGGGCGTACCGCGGCATGGCACCGATCGTAGGCGCGCGCGGCCGGGCCGGCGCGCCGAGCGCGGCGACCGTGCCCCGTGACGGCCGACATACCCGGCCGGGGCGGCGCGGCGGGCCCCGACCGGTAAGGATGAGGGAGATAATTGCGGCTTACGGCGGGGGAGAGCGTGGCGAGCAAGGCGAGTCGGGACGTGCTCGGCAGAGGGCTGGCCGTCCTCGGGCGGGCGATCCGGGAGCAGCCGCGGATCTTCGCGGTCGCGGTGACCGGCAGCGTGCTCTTCGGCGCCATGACGGTGGCCAGCGCGTTCGTGGTGGGCGCGGTGGTCGGCGACGTGGTGGTCCCGGCGATCGAACGCGGCTCGGTCGGGGCCGGGGCGCTCGCCCTGGCCGCCGTCGCGCTGTTCGGCATCAGCGTGCTGCGGGTCGTCGGCATCTTCGGCCGCCGCCTCGGCGCGGGTTACATGCAGTACCGCCTCCAGGCCGCCTACCGGCGCCGGGTCACCCGGCGCTACCTGGAACTCCCGCTGTCCTGGCACCACCGCAACGCCACCGGCACGCTGCTGTCCAACGCCAACTCCGACGTGGAGGCCGCCTGGCACCCGATCGCCCCGCTGCCGTTCGCGGTCGGCACCCTGGTGATGCTCGTCGGCGCGGTCGCCTCGCTCTTCGCCACCGACTGGGCGCTGGCACTGGTCGGCCTGGCCGTCTTCCCGGCGCTCTTCGCGCTCAACGTCGCCTACTCCCGCCGGATGGCCCCGCGCCAGGCCCGGGCCCAGCGGCTGCGCGCCGAGGTCAGCGGCATCGCCCACGAGAGCTTCGACGGCGCCCTGGTGGTCAAGACGATGGGCCGGGAGGCTCAGGAGACCGACCGGTTCGCCGCCCGCGCGGGCGAGCTGCGCGACGCGCTGGTGTCGGTCGGCCGGCTGCGGGGCGTCTTCGACCCGGTGCTGGAGACGCTGCCCAGCCTCGGCACCCTCGCCGTGCTGGTGGTGGGCACCCTTCGGCTGCGGCAGGGCGCGATCAGCGTCGCCGAGCTGGTGAGCGTCGCGTTCCTCTTCACCGTGCTGGCCTTCCCGGTGCGGGCCATCGGCTGGGTGCTGGCCGAGCTGCCGCGCAGCGTCGCCGGCTGGGACCGGGTCCGCCGGGTGCTCGACGCCACCGGCGAGATGCCGTACGGCGACGTCACGCTCGACGCGGCCGATCCCCGCCCGGCCACGCTCACCTTCTCCGGCGTCCGGTTCGGCTACGAGCCCGCCGAGGCGCACCTGCCCGGCACCGAGGTGCTCGGCGAGGTCTCCTTCACCGTGCCCGCCGGCAGGACCGTCGCCCTGGTCGGGCCCACCGGCGCCGGCAAGTCCACGATCGCTGCGCTGGCCGTCCGGCTGGTCGACCCCCGGGCCGGCACGGTGGCCCTGGACGGGGTGGACGTGCGCCGGCTCACCGCCGCCTCGCTGGCCGGCACCGCCGCGCTGGTCGCCCAGGTGCCGTTCGTCTTCGACGACACCGTCCGGGCCAACATCACCCTGGACCGGCCCGGCATCGGCGACGACGACGTCTGGGCCGCGCTGCGGCTGGCCGAGGCGGACGGCTTCGTCGCCGCCCTGCCCGACGGCCTCGACACGATGGTCGGCGAGCGGGGCACCTCGCTCTCCGGCGGCCAGCGGCAGCGGCTCACCCTGGCCCGTGCGCTCGCCGGCCGGCCCCGCCTGCTGGTGCTCGACGACGCGACCAGCGCCGTCGATCCCCGCGTGGAGGCGGCCATCCTGGCGGGGCTGCGCTCCTCGGCCGGGGAGCCCGGCGCGCCCGCCGCGTCGATCCTGGTGGTCGCCTACCGGCGGGCCACCATCGCGCTGGCCGACGAGGTGGTCTACCTGGAGCAGGGGCGGGTGGTCGCCCGCGGCACGCACGTCGAGCTGCTCGCCACCGTGCCGGGCTACGCCGACCTGGTCACCGCCTACGAGCAGGCGGAGGTCGACCACACCAAGGACGAGACGTACGACGAGGTCGCCCCGCTGAGCTCGGGCCTGGAAATCGAGGTGGACCGGTGAGCGCGACCGAGAGCAAGGTGGCGTCGGCCGAGGTGAGTGAGGCGCCCGAGACGACCTGGCAGACGCTGCGGCGGGGGCTCGCGCTCTCCCCGGAGCTGCGGGTCGGGCTCGCCGGCACCCTCGGCCTGGCCCTGGTCTACATGGTCGGCCGGGCGGCCGTGCCGGTGGCCGTGCAGCAGGGCATCGACAACGGCATCGTCGGTGGCCTCGACCTGACCATCGTCTGGACGGTGGTCGCGGCCACCGCCGCGGTGCTGGTGGTGACCACGCTCTGCGGCTACCTGATGATGCGCCGGCTCTTCACGGTCAGCGAGACAGCGCTGGCCAACGTGCGGGTGCGGGCGTTCCGGCACGTGCACGACCTGTCCATGCTGCACCAGCAGTCGGAGCGGCGCGGTTCGCTGGTGTCGCGGGTGACCAGCGACGTCGACCAGATCACCCAGTTCCTCCAGTGGGGCGGCGTGATCCTGGTGATCAACCTCGGCCAGCTGGTGGTCACGACGCTGGTCATGCTGGCCTACTCCTGGCAGCTGACGCTCGTCGTCTACGCCGCCTTCCTGCCCGCCGTGCTGGTGATCCGGCTGTTGCAGCGCCGCCTCGCCGGGGCGTACGGGGTGGTGCGGCAGCGCACCGGGGCCCTGCTCGGGGCGATCGGCGAGAGCGTGGTCGGCGCGCCGGTGATCCGGGCGTACGGGATCGCGGGGCGGACCGCCCGCCGGCTGGACGAGGCGATCGACGGCCAGCGGCGGGCCCAGCAGAAGGCGATCAGGATCAGCATCCTGGGCAGCTCGGTCGGTGAGCTGGCCGCCGGGCTGGCGCTGGCCGGCGTGGTGGTGCTGGGGGTGACCCTCGGCGCCGACCGCACCCTGAGCGTCGGCGAGGTGACCGCCTTCCTCTTCCTGGTCACGCTCTTCATCCAGCCGGTGCAGATCGCCACGGAGGTGCTCAACGAGGCGCAGAACGCCATCGCCGGCTGGCGTCGCGTGCTGGACGTCCTCGACGTCGAGCCGGACGTCGCCGACCCGGGCGAGCAGGGGCGCGAGCTGCCCCCCGGCCCGCTGGACATCCGCTTCGCCGGGGTGGGCTTCGCCTACCCGGGCGGCCCGCCCGTGCTGCACGACATCGACGTGGAGATCCCGGCGAAGAGCCGGGTGGCGGTGGTCGGCGAGACCGGCAGCGGCAAGACCACGTTCGCGAAGCTGCTCACCCGGCTGATGGACCCGACCGCCGGTCGGGTGCTGCTCTCCGGGGTGCCGCTGGAGCAGGTCCGGTTCGGTTCGCTGCGCTCGCGGGTGGTGATGGTCCCGCAGGACGGCTTCCTCTTCGACGCCACGGTCGCGGAGAACGTCCGCTTCGCCCGGCCGGAGCTGACCGACGAGCAGCTCGGCGCCGCCTTCACCGAGCTGGGGCTGGCCGACTGGGTGGCCGGGTTGCCGTCTGGCCTGCACACGCCCGTCGGGGAGCGGGGCGAGGCGCTGAGCGTGGGGGAGCGGCAGCTGGTGGCGCTCGCCCGCGCGTACGTGGCGGACCCGGACCTGCTGGTGCTGGACGAGGCGACCAGTGCGGTCGACCCGGCCACGGAGGTGCGGCTGCAACGCACCCTCGACGCGGTGACCCGGGGGCGCACGACCCTCGCCATCGCGCACCGGCTCTCCACGGCGCAGTCGGCGGACGAGGTGATCGTGGTGGACCGGGGCCGGATCGTGCAGCGCGGCCCGCACGACGAGCTGGTCCGCGACCCGGAGTCGATCTACGGCCTGCTCTACGCCTCCTGGCTGGAGCAGACCCGCTGATCCGACCGACCCGACCCGCCCCGATGCAAAAAGGGCGGGTCGGGTCGCCGGTCAGCGGGAGTAGAACTCCACGACGAGCTGCTCGTCGCAGAGCACCGGGACCTCGTGCCGGGCGGGCTCGCGCAGCAGCGTGGCGCGCAGCTCGGCCAGCTCCACCGACAGGTACGGCCGGGTCGGCCCCTCGGCCGCGTTGGCGCCGGCGGCGGCGAGCTGGAACGGCGTCGACGCGCGGCTGCGCTCGCGGACGGCCACCACCTGGCCAGGTCGCAGCCGGTACGACGGCCGGTCGACCTTGCGGCCGTCGACGGTGAAGTGGCCGTGCGCGACCAGTTGCCGCGCCTGGTAGATGCTGCGGGTCAGCCCGGCCCGGTGCACCACCGCGTCGAGTCGCCGCTCCAGGAGGGCGACCAGGCTCTCGCCGGTCTTGCCGGCGCTGCGGGCGGCCTCGTCGAACGCGCGCCGCAGCTGGGTCTCGCTGACGTTGTACTGGTGGCGCAGGCGCTGCTTCTCCAGCAGCCGCACCTGGTAGTCCGAGGTCTTGCGGCGCTGCCGCCCGTGCACGCCGGGCGGGAAGGGGCGGCGTTCGAGGTATCGCACGCACTTGCGGGTCAGCGGGATGCCGAGGGCGCGGGAGAGCCGGGCCTTGGGCCTGGGGTGGTTCACGCTGGACGTCTCCGATCCGGTGCTCTAGTCTCCGAGTTAGGTAAGCCTAACCTACTTTGGAGGTCGGCCATGCGGCCCAGCCCGGCGGAGATCGTCCGTACCCTCGTCGCCGGCCGGTTGCCCGGCCTCGCCCACGTGGCGCACCGGCCCGGCCCGCACCAGGTGCGGCACGTGACCGACCCGGACGGGCGGGTGCTGCTGCTCGTGCCGGTGGTCAGCGACCTCGCCGCCGCGCTGCGGCCCGCCGCCGGCGAGTCCGACGTCGCGCTGGTGCTGGACGTGCTCGACCTGCCGCCCGCCGCCGGCGCGCCCAGCCTCGGCCGGGCCTGGGTCTCCGGCTGGGCGACCCGCCTGGACGGCGCCCGGGAGCGCCGGGCCGCGCTGGACTTCGCCGAGGTCGAGCCGACCGGCGACCTGCTCGACGTCGGCACCCGCTTCCGGCTGCACCGCTTCGAGGTGGTCGAGGCCCGCTGGGAGCGCGCCGACGCCGTCCGCCGCATCGACCCGACGGCGTACGCCGAGGCCGAGCCGGATCCGCTGCACCCGGTCGAGGCGGGGCTGCTCGCCGACCTCGCCGAGCACCACGCCGCCGAGGTGGCCGCCTACCTGCGGCGGCAGCTCGGCCTGGCCGACACCGGCCCGGACACCGCGCCCCGGGTGGTCCGGATCGACCGGTACGGCCTGCTGGTGGCGCACGGCCGGCCCGGCGCCCGCCGGCGCGTCCGCCTGGCCTTCCCGCGCCCGCTGGCCGGCCAGGCGGAGCTGGCCCGCGTCCTGCACCCGATGCTCTGCCGCCACGCCGCCGCCCGGCACGCCGACCACGCCTGATCCCGCCCGCGTCCTGCACCCGTTGCTCTGCCGTCACGCCGCCGCCCGGCACGCCGACCACGCCTGACCCCGCCCGGCCGGGGTCGACCGGGGCCCGCGACGCGGCCGGGACGGGCTCGTCCCCGCCGTCGGAGCGCCCGCGGGGTCAGCCGCTGCGCCGCCGCAGGGTGGCCGCGGCCAGCACCAGCGCCAGCACGGCCGCGCCGGCGACCACCGCCACGTCCCGCCACATCGTGCCGGTGGGCTCGGCGTTCGCGCCCACCTCCTGCAGCGCCTCGACGGCGTACGACAGCGGCAGCACGTCGCTGACCGCCTGCAACCAGCCCGCCATCTCGCCCCGGGGCACGAACAGCCCGCAGAGCAGCAACTGGGGCACCACCACGACCGGCATGAACTGCACGGCCTGGAACTCGGTGCGGGCGAAGGCGCTGCAGAAGAGCCCGAGCGCGACGGCGAGCACCGCGTTCAGCGCGGCGATCATGATCACCAGCCCGCTGTCGCCGGCGGTGTCCAGGTCGAAGACCCCGTACGCCACGGCGGTCGCGACGACGGCCTGCGCCACCGCGGCCAGCCCGAACGCGATGCCGTAGCCGAAGAGCAGGTCGAGCTTGCCCAGCGGGGTGGTGAGCAGCCGCTCCAGCGTGCCGCTGGTGCGCTCGCGCAGCATCGCGATGCTGGTCACCAGAAACATGATCACGAAGGGGAAGAAGCCGAGCATCACCAGGGCGACCCGGTCGAACACCGACGGCTGCCCGGGCGGGGCCGGCTGGTCGACGTACATGAAGTAGACCAGGGCGAGCAGCGCCGACGGCACCACCGCCAGCAGCGCGACGGTGCGCCGGTCGTGCCGCAGCTGGCGCAGGATGCGGCCGGTGGTGGCGGCGAGGATCCGGGGGTTCACGACGCCTCCCCGGCGGCCCTGATCAGCCGCAGGAACGCCTCGTCCAGGTCGTCGACGCCGGCGGCGGCGCGGATCGCGTCGGGGGTGTCGTCGGCGATCAGCCGCCCCTCGCGGATCAGCAGCAGCCGGTCGCAGCGGGCCGCCTCGTCCATCACGTGGCTGGAGACCAGCAGGGTGGTGCCGGCGGCGGCCAGCGCGTGGAACCGGGCCCAGAGGTCGGCCCGCAGGACCGGGTCCTGGCCGACGGTCGGCTCGTCGAGGACGACCAGCTCCGGCTCCCCGACCAGCGCGCAGGCCAGCGACGCCCGGCTGCGCTGCCCGCCCGAGAGGGTGCCGACCAGTTGGCCGGCCGCCTCGGCCAGCCCGACGTCGGCGACCGCCCGGTCGGCGTCGGCCCGGCCCCGGCCGTGCAGCGCGGCGAAGTAGCGCGCGTTCTCCCGCACCGTCAGGTCGGTGTAGACGCTCGGCGCCTGGGTGAGGTAGCCGACCCGGCGGCGCAGCTCCGGCGACCCGGCGGGCCGGCCGAGCACGGTGACCGAGCCGGCGCCGATCACCTGCACCCCGACGACCGCGCGCATCAGCGTGGTCTTGCCGCTGCCGCTGGGCCCGAGCAGGCCGGTGACCTCGCCGCGCGGCACGGACGCGGAGACGCCGTGCAGCACCCGCCGCCCGCCCCGGTCGACGACCAGGTCACGGACGGCGATCGCCTCCTCCATCGCCATCTCCCCGGAACTCGACGATCGACGAACCCGACGCTAGGGGACATGTTCCCCGGCGCGCAACGGATCACTTCCCGTGCGCCCTGCTCAGCGGCCCGGCCCGGGCCGGCGAGCGAAGGCGTACCCCGAGGCGTGGACGAGCTTCGTCGGGCATTAGCCTTCGGACCGGACACCGGGTCCGCCATCGGGCATTGCGCGCTGATCGGGCGTACGGCACGATGGCGCCGTGGGTCACGCTCCGTCACCGGACGAGGGGTTCCTCCGCGCATGGGCCGCCCGGTTGCGGGCCGGCGCCGAGCAGCCCGTCGTCGGCATCATGCTGCGCGGCAGCCACGCCCGGCGGGCCGCCACCGCGCACAGCGACGTCGACGTCGACGTGCTGCTCGGCGGCGCCCCGTACGCGGCCCGCAGCGCGTACCTGGCGGAGCACGCCGGGCGGCTGACCCACGTCTCCGTCGCCGCCCGCGACGTGCGCTCCTGGCTGACCCGGCTGGGCGAGCCGGCCGACTGGGCGTTCGGGCTGCCCGTGACGGCGCCGGCCCGGCTGCTCTGGGCCGATCCGCACTGGCGGGCGCGGATCGACCTGCCGGTGCTCTGCCAGCCGGCCGGCCCGCCCCAGCTCGAGGAGCTGATCGCGACCCTCGGCAAGGTGGCCGGCGCGCGGGACGCCGACGACCACCTCGGCGTCCGGCTGGCCGCCGCCGACCTGGCCCGGCTCTGCCCGTCGGTGCTGCGGCCGGCCAACCCGTCGGTCCGGGTGGCGTCCCGCCGGGCGGCCTTCGCCGCCGCCCTCGACCTGCCCGTGGCGCCGCCGAACTACCGCGAGGACATGCTGCTCTGCCTCGGGCTGCGTCCCGGGTCCGTCGGGCAGGTCTGCGCGGCGGCGACCCGCCTCGTCGCCGGCGCCCTCCCGCTGATCCGCCCGTACGCCGCCGAGATCGCCGAGACCGCCGGGGCGGACCTGGCCGACGCCCTCGTCGACGGCCGGCTGGACCGCTACGTCGCGCAACTGTCCCGGCCCGCCGACGCCCCGCCGCGTCCCCGGCGGGAGCCGTCGCCGGTGCCCGCCCCGCGTGCGGGACAATGGGTCACTGTGCCCGTACCTGACGCGCCGGTGACCGGCGCCCACCCCAGCCCGCAGGAGCCCGCGGCCGGCCCGGCCCGCGCCTCCCGGCTCGACCCGGCCATCGCCGCCCGGCTGCGCCGCACCCCCGACGGCCTGGTCGCCGCGGTGGTCCGCCAGCACGACTCCGGCGAGGTGCTGATGGTCGCCTGGATGGACGACGAGGCGCTGCACCGCACCCTGACCACCGGGCGGGCCACCTACTGGTCGCGCAGCCGCCGCGAATACTGGGTCAAGGGCGCCACCTCCGGGCACCACCAGTACGTCCGCTCGGTGGCGCTGGACTGCGACGGCGACGCCCTGCTGGTCGACGTCGAGCAGGTCGGCGCGGCGTGCCACACGGGGCACCGGACCTGCTTCTTCACCGAGCTGCCGGTGACCGGGGAAGGGGCGGGGGCCCGGTGAGCGCACCGCACCCGGCGCCGCCCGGCGCCGCGGCCGGCTCCCGCAGCGACGGCGCGGTCAGCCCCGACGTGGCCACCTTCACCGAGCTGGCCGCCCGCTGGCGGGTCGTCCCGGTCACCCGGCGGCTGCTCGCCGACGCGGAGACCCCGGTCGGCGTCTACCGCAAGCTCGCCGGCGGCCCCGGCACCTTCCTGCTGGAGTCCGCCGAGCAGGGCGTCGGCTCGGCCGGGCTGGCCTGGTCGCGCTACTCGTTCATCGGCGTGCGCAGCAGCGCCACGCTGACCGAGCGCGACGGCGTGGCGACGTGGACCGGGCAGCCCCCGGCCGGCGTGCCCGCCTCCGGCGACCCGGTCCGGGTGCTGCGCGAGACCGTCGCGGCGCTCGCCGGCCCGGCCTTCGACGCGGCCGGCGGAATGCCGCCGCTGACCGGGGGCATGGTCGGCTTCCTCGGCTACGAGCTGATCCGCCGGTTCGAGCGGCTGCCCGAGCTGACCGAGGACGACCTGGGCCTGCCCGAGCTGGGCATGATGCTCGCCACCGACCTGGTGGTGCTGGACCACTACGACGGCTCGGCGATCCTGGTCGCCAACGCGATCCTGCCGCCGCCGGACGAGCCGGGCCGCGACGCGCTGGTGGCCGCCGCGTACCACCACGCGGTCGGCCGCCTCGACGCGATGACCACCGCCCTGTCCCGGCCCATCCCGCCGATGGTCTCCACGGTCGACCGGCCGCCGGCGGGCGAGGTGCGCAGCCGCACCCCCGAGGGCGGCTACCCGAAGGCGGTGGAGGCAGCCAAGGAGGCGATCCGGGCCGGCGAGTGCTTCCAGATCGTGCTGGCCCAGCGGTTCGAGCGGGAGACGCACGCCGACCCGCTGGACGTCTACCGGGTGCTGCGCACGACCAACCCCAGCCCGTACATGTACCTGCTGCGCTTCGACGGCTTCGACATCGTCGGCTCCTCCCCGGAGGCGCACCTGAAGGTGACCACCGACGGCGACGGGCGGCGGCGCGCGCTGCTGCACCCGATCGCCGGCACCCGGCCGCGCGGCGGCACCCCGCAGGCCGACGCCCGGCTCGCCGCGGAGCTGCTCGCCGACCCGAAGGAGCGGGCCGAGCACGTCATGCTGGTCGACCTGGGCCGCAACGACCTCGGCCGGGTGTGCCGCCCGGGCACGGTGGAGGTGCCGGAGTTCGCCACCATCGAGCGCTACAGCCACGTCATGCACATCGTCTCCACGGTGGTCGGCACCCTGCGGGACGATCGCACGGCCTTCGACGCGCTCGCCGCGACCTTCCCCGCCGGCACGCTCTCCGGCGCGCCGAAGGTGCGCGCCATGGAGATCATCGAGGAGCTGGAGCCGGTCCGCCGCGGCCTCTACGGCGGCACGGTGGGCTACTTCGGCTTCGGCGGCGACCTCGACATGGCCATCGCCATCCGCACCGCGCTGCTGCGCGACGGCCGCGCCTACGTCCAGGCCGGGGCGGGGGTGGTGGCCGACTCGGACCCGGCCGCGGAGGAGCAGGAGACGCGGAACAAGGCCGCCGCCGTGCTGGCCGCGATCGCCGCCGCCGAGACCCTCCGGCCCGCCCGATGACGGCCGCCACGCCGCGCGACGGCGAACCGGCGACCACCGCGGCGGCCGAGGCCGAGGAGCGCGGCCGGGCGGTCACGGGCCGGCGCGAGCTGACGTACGCGGTGCTGCTCTGCGTGGCGGGCGCGGGCCTGGCGTTCTGGGCGTCGACCCGCACCTGGGCGGTCGAGCTGACGGCCCGGCCCACCCCGCTGCCGCCGGTACGCGACGTCCGCACGGGCACCGACCTGCTGCCCTGGCTGCCGGCGCTGGCCCTGGTCGGGCTGGCCGGCGGCGGCGCGGTGCTCGCCACCCGGGGTCGGGCGCGGCGGCTGCTGGGCGGGCTGCTCGCCGGGCTCGGCGCGGCGGTGACGGCCGGCGGCGGCTACGGCCTGGTCGCCGCGTTCGACGGCGAGGTCAGCCGGCAGTGGCCGGCGCTGTGCCTGGTGGGCGGCCTGCTCGCCACGGCGGGCGGGCTGCTGACGGCCCTGCGCAGCCGGCGGTGGCCGGCGATGGGCGCCCGCTACGAGCGTCCGGCCCCGGGCGGCGGCGCGCCGGTCGCCCGGGACTCCGACGGCCGGGTCACCGGCCGGCGCACCATCGAGGCGTGGGACGCGCTGGACCGGGGCGAGGACCCGACGGTCAGCTGACCGGCTGGCGGGCCCGGGCGGCGGCCCGGGCCGCCGCCAGCTCCGCCACCAGGCGGTCGAGCTCGGCCCGCTGCTCGGCCCGGGCCCGGTCGGCGCAGACGGCCTCCCAGGCGTTGCCGCGGGCGGTCCGCATCCGGGCCTCGCCTACCACCGCGCGCTCCAGGGTGTGCACCACGCCGACGGCGAGCGACGCGACGGTGCGCGAAATGGTCGTCAGTCCGATGGTCTGGTTGGGCTCGACAGTGCTCATGATCACCCCGCACGGAGATCGTCGTTGTCGGTGGGGCAGGCGCGACGTCGAGTCTGCCCGAGAAAGATGCTGGCTGGCTCACGTTTCGCCGTGGTGACCGACACGTCAACTCTGCGTCCAGGGCCGCGACCAGGGAAAGGGCCCTTCGTCCTTGAGCTACGTCACAGCCTCCGTCGGCGCCCCGGCCGCCGCGTGCGACCGGGCGGCCCACCGCGCGGGCGGATAGGATCGGATCGATGCGTAGGGGGTGGGGGGTTGGCGCGGACGGGTGACGGCCGTCGATGGGCGTGGTCGCCCTGCGTGACACCCCGTTCACCGGAAGTCGGCCATTATGCCGCAGCCCATCTCGTGAGGCACGCCATACCCCCGGCGCTTGTCGCCAGGTGGCGCCCCCTAGCATCGGCCCATGACACCCGGAGAGGGGAGTCCGTTGGTGACTGCTGAGCATGCGCACGCGGAGGGGGACGAGGCCGGTCCGGCGGCGTCCGTAGGCGTGCTCGACGAGATCCTGGCCGGCGTGCGCGAGGACGTCGCGCGGCGACAGGCGCAGGTCCCGCTGGAGCGGATCCGCGAACTGGCCGCCGCCGCGCCGCCGCCGCTGGACGCGTACGCCGCGCTGCGCAAGCCGGGCGTCGCGGTGATCGCCGAGGTGAAGCGCTCGTCGCCGTCCAAGGGGCGGCTGGCCGAGATCGCCGACCCGGCCGACCTGGCCGGCGACTACGCCGCCGGGGGCGCGCGGGCGATCAGCGTGCTGACCGAGGGGCGCTGGTTCGGCGGCTCGCTCGACGACCTGGCCGCCGTCCGTGCCGCCGTCAGCGTGCCGGTGCTGCGCAAGGACTTCGTCGTCTCCAGCTACCAGGTGCACGAGGCCCGGGCGCACGGCGCCGACCTGGTGCTGCTGATCGTCGCCGCCCTGGAGCAGAACGTCCTCGTCGGCCTGCTGGAGCGGATCGAGTCCCTCGGGATGACCGCGCTGGTCGAGGTGCACGACGAGGAGGAGGCCGACCGGGCCCTGGAGGCCGGTGCCCAGGTCATCGGGGTCAACGCCCGCAACCTGCGTACCCTTGAGGTCGACCGCTCGGTGTTCGAGCGGATCGCGCCCGGCCTGCCCAGCAGCGTCGTCAAGATCGCCGAGTCGGGGGTGCGCGGCCCGCACGACCTCATCCGGTACGCCTCGGCGGGCGCCGACGCGGTCCTGGTCGGCGAGGGCCTGGTCACCAAGAAGAGCCCCCGCGAGGCGGTGGCCGAGCTGGTCAACGCCGGCAACCATCCGGCCACGCCCCGTCCGGTGCGCTGACCCGCGCCGGTTCCTCAGCAGCGAGAGGGAGATTCCATGAGCGAGCGCGGCGAGCGAACCGTCAGGCTCGGGGCGTGGGCGCCTCACGGCGGCGCGGACCGGAGCGGAGTGCCGGCGTGAGCGCCGCCGCGCCGGCCGGTCCGCAGCCCGACTCCGCCGGTCACTTCGGCCGGTTCGGCGGCCGCTTCGTGCCGGAGGCCCTGGTGGCGGCGCTCGACGAGCTGGCCGACGCGCACCGCTCGGCGATGGCCGACGAGTCGTTCCGGGCGGAGTTCGCCGCCCTCCTGCGCGACTACGCCGGCACCCCCTCGCTGCTCTACGCGGCCGAGCGGTTCTCGGCCAAGGTGGGCGCGCGGGTGCTGCTCAAGCGGGAGGACCTCAACCACACCGGGGCGCACAAGGTGCGCAACGTGCTCGGCCAGGCCCTGCTCACCCGCAGGATGGGCAAGCGCCGGGTGATCGCGGAGACCGGCGCCGGCCAGCACGGCGTCGCAACCGCCACCGCCGCCGCGCTGTTCGACCTCGAGTGCGTGGTCTACATGGGCCAGGTCGACACCGAGCGACAGGCGCTCAACGTGGCACGGATGCGGATGCTCGGCGCCACCGTCGTCCCCGTCACCAACGGCTCGCGCACCCTCAAGGACGCGATGAACGAGGCGATGCGGGACTGGGTCGCCAACGTCGACGACACCCACTACCTGATCGGCACCGCCGCCGGGCCGCACCCGTTCCCGGCGATGGTCCGCGACTTCGTCCGCGGCATCGGCGACGAGGCCCGCCAGCAGTGCCTCGACCTCACCGGCGCGCTGCCGGACGCGGTCACCGCCTGCGTCGGCGGCGGCTCCAACGCGCTGGGCATCTTCCACGCGTTCGTCGGCGACCCCGACGTGCGGCTGTACGGCTTCGAGGCCGGCGGCGACGGCGTGGAGACCGGCCGGCACGCCGCCAGCATCACCGGCGGCTCCGCCGGGGTGCTGCACGGCACCCGGACGTACGTGCTCCAGGACGCCGACGGGCAGACCTGCGAGTCGCACTCGATCTCCGCCGGGCTGGACTACCCCGGCGTCGGGCCGGAGCACGCCTGGCTGCACGACACCGGCCGGGCGACGTACCTGCCGGTCGACGACGACGAGGCGATGGCGGCGTTCGAGCTGCTCTGCCGCACCGAGGGCATCATCCCGGCGATCGAGAGCGCGCACGCGCTCGCCGGCACCCTCAAGATCGCCCCGAAGCTCGCCGCCGAGCTGGGCCGGGAGCCCACCATCGTCGTCAACCTCTCCGGCCGGGGCGACAAGGACGTGCACACCGCCGGCGACTACTTCGGCATCCTCGACAGGGAGCGGTGAGAACGTGAGCCGGATCGGGGTGGCGTTCGACAAGGCGCGCGCCGACGGCCGGGCGGTACTGGTCGGCTGCATGCCGGCCGGTTTCCCGACCGTCGAGGGCAGCATCGCCGCGATGACCGCCATGGTCGACGCCGGCGTCGACGTCATCGAGGTGGAGATCCCGTACTCCGACCCGGTGATGGACGGCCCGGTCATCCAGAAGGCCAGCGACATCGCCCTCGCCGGCGGCGTACGCACCGCCGACACGCTGCGCGTCATCGAGGCGGTCGCCGCCACGGGGGCGCCCGTGGTCACGATGACCTACTGGAACCCGGTGGAGCGCTACGGCGTCGACGCCTTCGCCCGCGACCTCGCCTCGGCCGGGGGCACCGGGCTGGTCACGCCGGACCTCATCCCGGAGGAGGCCGGCGAGTGGCTCGCCGCCTCCGACGCGTACGGGCTGGACCGCACCTTCCTGGTGTCGCCCTCCTCCACCGACGCGCGGCTGGCGATGACCACCGCCCACTGCCGGGGCTTCGTCTACGCCACCGCGATCATGGGTGTCACGGGCGCCCGGGCGAAGACCTCCGACGCGGCCCCGATCCTGGTCTCCCGCACGCGGGAGGTCACCGACCTGCCGATCGGTGTCGGGCTGGGCGTCGGCACGGGCGCGCAGGCCGCCACGGTCGCCGGGTACGCCGACGGCGTCATCGTCGGCAGCGCCCTCATCCGCTGCCTGCTCGACGCGCCCGACGAGGCGTCCGGCCTGACCGCCCTCCGCACCCTGAGCACCGAACTCGCCCAAGGCGTCCGCACCCCCACCCCCTGACCCCCCCGCGGCCCCCGCGCCCCCCGCGCCCCCACCGCCCCCGCGATCTTGCAGTTTCTGCCCTCGGGATGCGTGGAATGCCCCTTTTGTCGGGGCAGGAAGTGCAAGATCGCCGCGCAGGGCGGGGATCGCGGCGGCGTGTGGTCAGGGGCGGGGTATGGGGGCGGTGGGAGGCTCGGCGCGTTGGCCCGGGGGTGGGGTCGACGTGGTCCTGGGCTTGGTCGGTGGGGGCGGTGCGAAGGTCGTTGGAGCGGCGTCGGTCGGCGCGGTGTATGGGTCGGTCGCCGTGTCCGGGGCCAGCGGGGGGTCGGCGCTTGTCGCCGTGTCCCTCGGCAGTGGGGGGTTGGCGCTTGTCGCCGTGTCTGAGGGCGGCGGAGGGTCGGCGCTCGTTGCGGTGTCCAGGGTTTTCGGTGCGCGTAGGACGCCGGAGCGGCCCGCCAGCGCGTCGGCCAGGGCGGCGCGGGTGGTCGGCGTGAGCGCCTCCGGCGGGGTCGCGAGGTCGTGCCAGGACACGCGGCAGCCGCTCACCGGCTCGCCGATCGGTCCCGCCCCCCGGACGCGGGCCCGGAACACGTACACCAGGACGTCGGGCGGCGGCCCGGCGCGCCCGGCCGACGAGGCATGTCCCGGCGGGGTGTGGGGCAGCGCCGGCGATACGGCCTGTCCCGGCGGGGCGTCGGCCGTCGGCGGGGAGGCGGCGTCGGACGGTCCCGGGAGCGGGGAGCCGGGCGTGGGCGGGGAAGCGGCGTCGGACGGCCCCGGCGACGGAGCACCGAGCGTCGGCGGGGAAGTGGTGCCTGGCGTGGGCGGGGAGGTGGCGGGCGAGCGGGGGCATGGCGGGGTGAGGTGGTAGAGGCCGATCAGGTCCACCACCTCGACGTCCCAGCCGGTCTCGGCCCGGACGTCGCGCAGCACGGCCTGGGTCGGGCTCTCCGCCGGGCGCAGCCGGCCGCCGGGAAGTGCGTGGCGACGCTCGCCCCGGCCCTGCCGGCAGAGCAGCACCCGGCCGGCGTCGTCGGTGACGACCGCCGCGACCGCCCAGGTGAGCGCGCCCATGGACAAAGAGCCTACGGCGGCGCAAACCAGAAGTCACCGGGATCGCGTGACGGCGGACCGGGGTGCCGCCGGAGGGGCCGGCGACGGTAGCGTGTGCACCCGTGACTCTCGCCTCGCTGACTCCCCAGGCGGCCCTGCCCAGCCCCAGCACCGCCGTCTGGCAGCTCGGACCGGTGCCCGTCCGGGCGTACGCGTTGTGCATCATCGTCGGCATCGTGGTGGCCTGCTGGGTCACCGAGCGGCGGCTGCGTCAGCGCGGCGTCGCTCCCGGTGCCGTCCTCGACATCGCGGTCTGGGCGGTGCCCGCGGGCATCATCGGCGCGCGGGTCTACCACGTGATCACCTCGCCCGAGAAATACTTCGGCACCGGCGGCGACCCGATGAAGGCGTTCGCCATCTGGGAGGGTGGTCTCGGCATCTGGGGAGCGGTGGCCGGCGGCGCGCTGGGCGCGTGGATTGCCGCCCGGCAGCTCGGCATCCCGTTCGCGGTGGTCGCCGACGCGCTGGCCCCGGGCCTGCCGCTGGCCCAGGCGATCGGCCGGCTCGGCAACTGGTTCAACAACGAGCTGTACGGCGGCCGGACCACCCTGCCCTGGGGGCTGGAGATCCACCGGATGGACCCGGACAACCCCGGCCAGGCGCTGCGGGACGACGCCGGCAACCCCATCCTCGAACCGGGGCTCTACCATCCGACGTTCGCCTACGAGGCGCTGTGGAACCTCGGCGTCGCCGCGCTGGTCTTCGCCCTCGACCGCAAGCTGCGCCTCGGCCGCGGGCGGGCGTTCGCGCTCTACGTGATGGGCTACACCGCCGGGCGGTTCTGGATCGAGCTGATGCGCACCGACGAGGCGAACACGATCCTCGGCGTACGGCTGAACGTCTGGACCGCCGGCCTGGTCTTCCTGGGCGCGCTGGCCTACTTCGTGCGGGTGCGCGGCCCCCGGGAGTACCTCGTCCCGGTCGGCGACGTCCCGCCGTCCGCCCCGCCCGTCGGCTCCGACGTCTCGCAGGTCGACCTGTCCGCCCGCGAGGTCGGCGCCGAGCCGGTGGCCCCCGAGGGCTACCGGGTGGTCGACGAGGAGCAGTACCGGCGCTGGCGGGAGACCGGCGAGACGCCGGCCGGGACGGGCGAGGAGGCGCTGTCGGCGGACGAGGCCACACCCGCCGGCACCAAGCCGACCATCGGCGGCGAGCCCGCCGGCACCACGCCGAGCGCCGGCGACGAGCCCGCCGACGCCACGCCGAGCACCGGCGGCACGCCCGCCGGCACCACGCCGACCACCGGCGGCGACGAGCCCGCCGGCGGGCAGACCCGTGGCGGGCAGAACCGTGACGGGTCCGGCACGGTGGAGACTGCCGGGGAGGCCCCGGAGGACCGGGCGGGGACCGCCGGTTCCCGACCCGCCGACCGCGACAGCTGAGGGGGAGCGCCACATGCGTAGCGCGGTGGTGGTGGGCGCCGGCATCGGCGGCCTCGCGGTCGCCGGCGCGCTCGCCCGCTCCGGGTGGCGGGTCACCCTGCTGGAGCGGGCCGACCGGGTCCGCCCCGAGCCGACCGCCGTGGTGCTCTGGCCCAACGGCGTACGCGCGCTGCGCGCTCTGGGGCTCGGCGCGGGCCTGGAGGCGATCGCCACGCCGCTGCCCGACGGCGGGGTGCGCCGCCCGGATGGGCACTGGCTGGTGCAGCCCCGCCCGACCCCGCCCGACCGGATGCCGGTGGTGGTGCACCGGGAGGACCTGCACGACGCGCTGATCGCCGGGCTGGGCGACGAGGTCGAGCTGCGCACCGGCGTGACGGTGCGGACGGTCCGCGCCCAGCCCGGCGAACGCCCGGCGGTCGGCGACGGCCGGCACACCATCGAGGCGGACCTGGTCGTCGCCGGGGACGGCACCGACAGCGAGCTGCGCCGGCAGCTCGCCCCGGAGTCGGGGGTGGTCAGCTCGGGGTGCGCGGCCTGGCGCGCGGTGATCCCCTGGTACCGGGCGCCGAAGCTGCCCGCCGACCGGCCCGTCGGCGGCGAGGTGCTCGGCGC